>NZ_CACA01000272.1:0-4419 GCF_000180455.1 Kamptonema sp. PCC 6506 | reverse complement strand
ATAGTTTTCGAGCGTTAGCTGGCAGAGTCTAAAATTTGAACTAAATAATTATTATCCATTCCCGCCAGATACCGCTTCATTTTTAAACTTCCTTTAAATCCTTTTTCCTGTTTCAGTAAATTGACAGCTAAACGACGTAGAAGAGCAAAATTTTCAGGAGAATGATCTTTACGAATGCGGCTCTTGTCTTCAGAAAAAGTAACATCCAATGTCCAATGTAAGCTATTTTCAATACCCCAATGACTGCGAATTGCTTGAGAAATCTTCTCAGCATTACTGGCTAAACTACTTAAATAAAACCGAACTTCTGTGGTAGTTTTATTCCACAAACGTCTTTCACTTACGACCATCACAATCGTTTTTAATCCAGTCCATAATGATTGATTATAAAGAGGTGGTAACTCCGAGACTGCCACTGTCCAAATTTGTCTTTTTTCAACTCGATGATGCCCTCCTTCTATTTGTTGATAATAGCTATGCTCTCTACCAGCAAACTCTTCTTTCGGTGTTTTCGAGATATTAGCGATCGCAAGCAAGTGGAAAAAATTTTAACTGATTACAATCGAACGCTAGAACAACAAGTTGCCGATCGCACCGTCGAACTCCAACGTGCCAATCAGGAATTATCGCGCTTAGTAAATTTAGACGGATTGACCCAGGTTGCGAATCGCCGCCGCTTCGATTACTATCTGGCTAGAGAGTGGCAACGACATCTACGAGAACAGCAACCTTTAGCACTGATTCTCATGGATATTGACTATTTTAAACGCTACAACGATCGCTACGGACACCAGCGCGGAGATGATTGTTTGATCCAAGTGGCGCAGGCGATCGCTAAAATTCCCAAACGTCCTACAGATTTAGTTGCTCGTTACGGTGGTGAGGAGTTTGTGGCGATTTTGCCGAATACAAATGCAGAAGGTGCGTTAATCGTGGCAGAATCTATACGAATGGCGATCGCTGCGATCGCTATTCCCCACCCCAAGTCGGAGGTAAACCCATACTTGACGTTGAGTTTGGGTGTTACCAGTTTAATTCCCAGCTTAGATATGAGATTAGAGGATTTAATTGCTAACGCAGATCGAGCCTTGTATCTAGCCAAAAACCAGGGACGCGATCGCGCGATCGTTGTGATTCACCCTCAAAACTGTCCGCAACCTTTCACATCTTAAAATCCAGGTTCATCGTTTAAAGTTTCAATTAATAAATTCATTTGCTCTTTACCCTCAACCAAAAAAGTTTCGCACTGCTGCAAATATTCTACAGCCATTGCGAATTGCTCAAAAACTTCCTCTAAAAGGAGTTCTCCTGATTCAACTCGATTAATAATTTCTTCAAGCTGAGCCACTGTCGTTTCATATTTCCAGTCAGACTGGCGTTGTGAAAAATCAATCATTTTAAGTAGAAGGAAGAAGGAAGAAGGAAGAAGGAAGAAGGAAGAAGGAAGAAAAATTTAGTTATCTAGGAGCCGCCACAACGGTCTTGACATTCTCGTTCGCCCAAACCCTTTCTCCGATTGTATTTTCCTCCTACATAAGAGCCTCCTGCCTTCTGCCTCCTGCCTCCTGTTTCCTCCTGATTACTCATTCATATTTTTATACGTAGCCACCGCTGACGGCGAACTCCGATTCAAATATCGAAATATCCAATACTTGAAAACAGCATCTAAAATCACAGGAAAAGTGGCAATAAATAGAAAAATGAAATCTCTATTTTCTGGTACTCCTAGATGCTTAGATACATTTTCTAGAATCACTTCCCAGCCGTGAGGCGAGTGGAAACCCACAAAAATATCCGTAAACAAAATAATTATAAAAGCCTTAGCACTATCGCTGAGACCGTAAACCACATCATCCATAAAAGATTTTAAAATATCTATTTGTCTTTTGTTATTAATAATAATGCCAGCGAAAACACCGCAAGCTACGAGATCGGAAAAAACATTTTTAATAGCATTAGCACTTTCATTGCGGTATTCCTCCGCAATTTTAACAGCCTTCAGTGCTAACTCTTTCTCCTTTTCCTCCGCAGAAAGTGGCGCAACTAAACCGACTAACTCTCTGAACTTCATGAGTTCCTCAAATCTCTGCAACTCTTGAAAAGCTTCTTCTTCCAAATCCTCGTTAATGAAGATTTGAGAAATTTCCGTTCGAGAAATTTCCGCTGGTCTAGCTTGGTCAACGATTGGCCCGACAATGAAATTTTTGGATAATTGCTGGGCCAGGAGTGGAATTAAAATCAAAAGTAAAATAAACCGAATAGAGATAATAGTTTTTACCTTTGAATTACGAAAGCTTTTGATTACTTCCTTTTCTGCTTCCGGGTTTAAGTCTCTAGTAATTCTATTCAGAGTTCCCAGGAGCGAACGCGGCAGTAAACTCATCTCTGCGGCGCTAGTATCAACATTGTTAGCTATATTTTTATTCGACTCTCCTGAATAGTTATTTTCAGATGGCGGAGAGTTTTGATGGGAAGAATTTACTGAAACATTCTGCGAATTGGCAACCGAGAGGCTCTCCGTCAAATTTTGTAGGGTTTGAGCCTTAGTATACTTATTTATTACCCCATCAATAAACTCAAGCTTCTCAAAGAACTCGGAAGCTCTATCTCGTGTCTCTAGACCATAAATTTTTGTAGATTTATCACCTAAATTTCTGTGATGAAGTTGACCTGCAACTCGCTCCTGAAAATTGAACACATAACGACTAGCATTAAACTCCACCAATCTCATTTTGACAATCTTTAAATATTTTCTCAGTTCCGAGTTAAAATAAGACTGTACGCTGTCACCGTAATTAACAGATTGAGCCGAGATTTTTTTGCCATTAAAATGCTCGTCTTCCAACTCCTTAATTGCTAAGGCAGCATTGTAAGCCTGATCTAAGGCTCTCTCCGGCGTTTCTTGATACCAGTCGTTGGCGGAGTGCAAGTATTTTCCGATCGCGATCCAGGGAGATATAGTCATAGCTGAAATTGGTTAATACTTTTGGAAAAGTACCAGCAAGCATTAGTGTATTTGGTATCTTAGCAGATTTATTTATTGTAGAAACTGTGACCTCTGATTCTTTTTGGATTACTGGAAGTTCCCGCAGCGGTAAAACCACTCGCCTAGTAGAGCAGTTTTGTCAATGGAGCCGAACTGTTAAGCCTTTATCACCTAATTTTCCTCGCCGCCAAAGTCAGTTACAACAGATGGCTGGTCAGAGAGTACCAGCAATTTTGGTATTAGCCGCCAACGGCGACAACAGACTGGATTTAGCTGACCGGATTGCGGAAGCTACCTTTGGTCAACATTCCTTTCACTCAACTACGCCTCTAGGTTTTTTTGAAGACGAAGTAGTGCTGTTTTGGCCTCTCCTAATTCGTTCGCTTGACTTAAGGGCTCAATTTCCGTTACGACTGCGACCTGAAACCGAACAGGAACTTGCAGCTATGCTCTGGCGTTCTGAACTGGACGCAGGCATTTTGGGACAAGCAGGTGTAGGTACAGAACGCATGGTGCGTAGAACTCTAGATTTATTCCAACTGGCTGCTCAGAGCGGTACACCCGCAGAAGAAATACCCACTCTTTTAGAAGAGGGATTTGCTGATGATAACGCGCCGGCTAGCCTGTGGGAAGTCATGGGAGAGTTGTTGGTGAAGTGGCGAGAGTGGTGTTTAGCCAGAGGATTACTTACTTATGGCATTATTTGCGAACTCTATTGGCGGTATTTGCTGGAAGAGCCTACTTATCAGCAACACTTAGCGGAGCGCTATCAAGCAGTGCTGGCGGACGATGTGGATGAATATCCAGCTATCAGTCGCCGCCTGTTTGAGTTCCTGCTCGATCGCGGTGCAGCAGGTGCTTTTACCTATAATCCCGATGGGGGAATTCGGCTAGGTTTAGGGGCTGACCCAGAATATATGGCAGACTTACAAGTACGCTGCTTGGTAGAAAACTTGAACCAGCCTACAGGCTTAGCCTCAGAGATTGGAGAGGCAGTTGTAGACTTGGCGGTTAATGCTTTCATATTTTACCCTTCACACCACCGCTTGCCTGCCTCAGTGCGATCGCTTCAAACCACTTCTCGCTCCGATTTGCTACGAAAAACGGCTGAAACAGTCGTCGAGTTAGTACAGTCAAAAGCCGCAAAGCCCCAGGAAATTGCAGTGATTGCACCTGGTTTAGATGCGATCGCACGCTACAGCCTAATTGAAATCTTTACCAGTCGCAACATCCTCATCGAATCCCTTAACGACCAACGCCCTCTCTCCAGTTCTCCTACCATCAGAGCTTTACTCACCCTTTTAGCCTTAGTCTATCCAGGTTTGGGTCGTCTTGTAGGAAGAGATGATGCAGCCGAAATGCTAGTCGTATTAAGTCAGCGATCGGCGAAAGGGGGAGGTAGGGGAGATGGAGAGGATGGGGGGAGATGGGGG
>NZ_CACA01000273.1:0-32516 GCF_000180455.1 Kamptonema sp. PCC 6506 | reverse complement strand
TGCTGACCTAAGTGGTGCTGACCTGAGTGGTGCCAACCTGATTGTTGCCAACCTGAGTATTGCAAATGTTAAAAAAGCCAACTTCAGCTATAGCAACGGGATTTCCAAAGAAATAAAACAAGACCTAATCAAACGAGGCGCAATCTTTGAGGACTCTCTAGGCGATCGCTCTCTTACCACCAGCCGTTAATCCCAACCCGGTGTCAGCTTCGCTATTTCTAGGCCTAGATGTGGTTTAAACTGCTGGATCTATGGTTAGGGGAATAAGGGGGATAAGGGAATAGAATCAGCACTTCAAAAACTATTGATTATTCTTAACTTGCAAAAGCTTAATTTTTGACTCATCCAATACAGTTAGTTTAACTGGGAAATAGCCCAAACTAGGAACTTCTGGGCTAACATAGGTCAAGTAATAATTAACAAATCCTTCTACTTCCGGTCGTTGCCGAATCGCTTTAGCATCTACATAAATGTACAAATAACGAGTGAGGGGATATGCTGGCAAGAAAGGATCTACTCTATCAATCGCGATCGCCTTCAGCTTATCGCGATTTTGTTTATAGGAACCATACTCTAAAAAGCCAACCATGTAGGGATTAATTAAAGCTTCTGAATGCAACTGCTCTACAAAGTGATAAGATATCGTATTGCGAGCATTAATAATTTGACTGACATTCCCATTAAGAATAGCTTGGGCAAATAGGTCAACTGCACCTCCAGCACTAACCCCAGCAGGGATAATGCGTTTAATCGCTTCCGCTGGCCATTTAGGATTTACATCTGACCACTTTTCGACAGTAAATACCTTTGCTAGTTCGTCGCGCGTCAGACTATTTGGGACGAATTTATTCTGAGAACTAACTACAATCGTCACTGCATCAATGGCAATGGGAAAGCCTATTGGCTCAATACCTGACTGAGAACAAATCGCTAACTCCTGACTGGTAATCGGGCGCACCGTATTGACAATATCTACCTTTTTCTCCTCACAAAGTAGCTTGAAGCTAACTCCGGTATCAATACTAGAGAGCGCAATCTTGCTGGGATAGCCATCTTGAATAAAACGTTGAGCAATAGCCTGACTAATCGGCAAAACTACCGGCGATCCCGATATTGCGAGTGTTCCCTCCAGTTCCAGAGGATTTACCCCCGGTAGCACAATACTCTGTTTAGTTGAGTCTTGGGTTGAGGGAGATTTAATTAATTTACTCTCGATCCGCTGAATACCTAAGATTTCTTTCGATTTATTTTCTGTACTAGCCTTATTGTCAATCTTTGCCTTTGAAGTTGTCGATCCTTGGGCGCAAGCTGTTAATAGTAAAATCATGCCGCTCAAAAATAAGCAACTTCTGTAAACCTTTGTTCTAGTTATCTTCATCATTCTACTTGCACCCGCCGACCATTTTTACTAATTAATGGACTCGCCCCATCTTTGATTCCTTTGGCAAGTCGAATCATCTTTTTCCGTTCTTCAATATACTGAAGAATCTCAGAGGCAAATTTATTATTAGACTCAATCGCTTGGACAATTGCATCTGCGGGAATCACCACAACCTCAACATCCTCATCAGCAACGGTCGTTACCGGACTTACCTCTCCTGGAAAGATCGCCATTTCACCAAATGCTTGGTTAAGTTCCAGCTTGTCCACTGTCTGGCGCTCACCTTTCTCATCTTTGAAGTAAGCGTGTCCCCTACCCTTAAACATAATATAAAACCCCTCATCTTCTTTACCTTCCTGAATAATTAACTCACCGTTGCCATAGGCTTTAAATGTAACGCTTTCAGCCAGTTTGTTAATCTGATGATCGTTAAGTGTCGAGAAATAAGGCAGCGATTGCAAATAAGTTGCCAATTCTTGTAGATCGAGACTGCACTCCTCTTTCATCGGATAAGGTAGAGTAAAACCATAACGTTTAGTCAGATAATAAAGTCGGGATTTAAGTTGCCCAGAAACGTTAGCATCTTGTTCAGGCAGTATTTTGTAGGAAAGGTTGTAGATGATACGGTCATCTTCGTATGAACTTACCACAGCCGAACCTTTGTCTTCGATCGCATCTATACCCTCTATCAGACTATTTAATGCGGTCATCACTTTATTAGGAGAATCATCATAAGAAAAGCTAGCGGAAATATTTTTCCAAATTGCTCCCTGACCGTAATTGATAATGCTTGCCTGTGACAAAACTCCATTGGGAATGTTTAATTTCCACTCAGAAGTTACTATCGTCACTGACCACCAATTTTGCTCAAGTACCCGTCCCTGTTTTTCATCTATCTCAATCCAATCACCTGCTCTAAACGGTTTGGCAAATAGCAGTAGTAATCCTGATACCAGGTTACTGAGGGTGTCTTGCAGTGCTAGGGCAATTACTGCTGAAGCTAACCCCACAGCTTCACTAAAGCCAGTCAAACTTATCTCCCAAACTCCATTAATAATGTGATAGCCAATGGCTAAAATCACTAGCCCCCTGGCTATCTGAAAGAACAGATTAGGTACATGAATTTGCCCTTTTATTGGTTGCTTTTTTGTGGTCAGCAGGGCATTGATTAAAGAGAGTCCCGCCACAATAACAGCAACCCAAGTTAACGTTTCTAAAAAACGCGCCCAGGAATTTTGGTCGCCGATCCTTAAAACCTGTCGGATTACTAAAATCACTGCTAAGGGAGGTAACACATACTCGCGCACCTGACGCAAACCAATTGCTAATGGGTGGTGCTGTCGTTCCAATCTTGAAACTGCTTCACCCAGCAATATACTTAACAATGGGAATCCTAGACCTAAAAGCAATAGCCATCCCAAAAGTGATTTATCCATAAGTTTTTTTTGCAAACAACAAAAAGAGATTTCTAAGTATCTTTCAGCAGATTTCAATTAGTTAGAATGTTGCTTTACACACCGATATTTTCTAACTCAATTTCTGCTGCTGCTTCTTTCATAATTTCGCTCAGAAATGTGTAAGCTTCTTCCCATGCTTTTCGGACTGGTATAGTAAATTCTACACCCAGTCCTTGCCCTAACGTCCACAGCAACGCTTCGCCCACAATATCGTAGTATTCAGCTTTGACTCCATAGCCCGCATGACGGCGACCCAAATCTTGAACGGCTAGGATAATCCGGTCTGGCCGACGCAAACCTTCCACTGCTAGAGCAAGGGTAGCCATTAGCTTACGTTCCTGTTCTTTCATCTCTCCCTTAAATAAAGGACGTAGAGAAGGGCTTAATTCAAATAGTCGTTGGTAGAAAAGTTCGGCAGCTTTATCGGCAATAGGCTTTACTTTTTCAAAGGATGATTGAACTAACTCGACCTGACTGGGAACTAACTTTCTGATAGTTACAAGTGTCCAGGTTTCTATTTCTGGAAAACCTTGAATTTTGACAACCGGGTTTTTGATGAAAGTGTAGCTATCTGCTATCCGTTCGTAGACACTTTGAGTTAGTAAAATATAGTTCAAATTAGGCTGGTTCTGGAGACTGCTGGCTATATAGGCTGTTTCTCCCCAAATTTTGTAGCCAAATCTCTCTGTTCCTACTACCCCTGTTGTGACAGAACCCGCATGAATGCTGATGCGTAAAGCCAAGGGAGAATTATAATTAACATTCAGACGCTGGATGATTTCTAACATGACTAGGGCCAAATCAACCGCTCGCTGGCTGTGGTCAAACCTGGCTTGGGTGAGCCCGCATACTGCCATATAGCTTGTAGTCGCGGAGTTTAGTCGTTCCAACCCATAGCGTTCTGCTGCTGAGTCAAAGTCATCAAATAGCTGGGTAAGTAATTCTGTCATTTTTTGCGGTGACAGGCGTTTGTTGAGCTCAGAAATCCCCGCCAGATTAACATTGAGGATGGTTACTTGCTTGAGGTTGTCAGCAATGGATTCCTCTCCTTGTTTCCTGCGTTCGGCGATCGCATTGGGTAGGATATTATTCAACAGAATACTATTCTCCCGATCCTTGATTTGCAGTTGCTCTTCAGTTTGACGTAATTTGTTCGCCACCTCTTTAAACTCTGTTGCCAATTCCCCAAACTCGTCTTGGGATTTTACCTCAACTTCTACATCCAAGTCCCCAGCACTAAGTTTCCGTGCATTTTCACTTAAGCGACGCAGGGGAGTGGTAAAAATTTTCGCTGCCATTGCGGCTAAAAATGCCGTTCCTAGTAGGAAAAGCGCTGCTGCAATCAACAAAATTATCTGTAAGTTGTAAAGTGGACTATAAGCTTCCCCCACTTCGATTTCTGCCAAAATTGCCCAATTTAACCCGTTCAACTTTAGAGGGGAGTAAGCACTCAATACCTCTACACCCCGATAGTTGCTATTTACCATCATGCCTTGTTTTCCTTCTAAGGCGGCTTGGGCGGCGGTCGAGTCGATTTTCTGTAAGCCAATGGTAGTTTTGAAGTTCTCCATTAGTTCGAGAGTTCTCTTATCAGTCCCGGTATTACCAACAATATTTTGATATTTTTTGGGGTCTTCAACCCAAAAACGGGATGTGGAACGCATTAAGGCATCTGGCCCGACTAAATAAGCTTCTCCTGTTTTCTGCAAACCACTGGTTTCCCAATTATTATTCCGGCTAATAGCCTGGTCAATTTTGTCAGTGGGAATTTGTACTGCCAAGATGCCAATCATGTTAGAACCGCTATAAATTGGTGTTGCCACGAAAGCGGCGGGCGCGTTATAAGAGGGGCGGTAAGGTTTGAAATCAGCAACCTGAATGTTACCTTTGGTCGGATTTGACTGGACTTTCTGCACTAAATCCGCTAGTGAGCTCTGGTAGTAAAAACCCTGTAGCCTACTGGTGGCAAAATCTGTCTCTTTAAAATAGGAATAGATGATATCCCCTGTTTTATGGTTAATCAAAAATAAATCGTAATAGCCGAATCTTTCGATGATTTCTGCTAAGAATTGTTGATATTTGGCATGAGCTTTGCTGTAATCGCTGCCATCACCAGCATCGAGGAGCTTGTTTTTTTCGCCGACAGGATTGGGATTAGAAGCAATGTAGTGATACTGGAGATAGCGAGCCGCTTGTCCGGTGGGAATATAAACACTGGGGTTTATTGCTTCCGGGGATAAATTCTTTTGCAACCGAGGAAAAAATTTTTCGCTGTAGTAAGTATCTAAAGCTTTATCCCATTCGGGGGGAATAAGGTTGCTTTCCAAGATGCGATAGCCTGAATTCAACTCTACCATCGCTTTAACTACGTTGCCGTCTGCTGCCAGCATCCCCACTTGATTGTTCAAATTTTCAAAGTAGGACTCAAACTGCTCGGCTTTGGTGGTGCTAATACCTTCAAGTTGTTCGGCGATTTTGCTTCTGAGGGTGGCTTGTGTTTGATACCAACCGATCCCACTAACTACTACTACAGAACCGAGGCTAACTCCTAGTAGCAATGCTTGCAGCTTGGATTGAATTGTCCAGCGGTCTAGTTTGAGATTACCTAGTGAGTCATTACGGAACTTATGTAAGCGATTTAAGGGATTTAACATCTTTTTTATTAATCTTGAGGGCGAATGCTTAATCTGTTTCTTCCCTCTCTTTGAGGAAATTACAGCATATTCCAGGTTAATGAAGTAGAGTAGAAAAACTCTTGGTAAACTAATTACGTAGAGCAACAAGATTGTGTGTACCACATATACATGGAATATGCTGTATCTGCTCCATGTAAAGATGACGAGTAATTATATTTACTCTAATATATTTACTCTAATCTAGACTTTCTTAAGTTTTTTTATGAAATTATCTTACTGACTTCATATATATCAGATCGATTTGCTTAAGTCAAGGGATTTCAAAAGGTTTTTGCCGATGTCGATAAATTATCCTTAACTTTAAAATAGGAAATTTTGGCAGAGTAGGAATCGTAGTAATACTAGGAAAAATCACAAGGTACAGCTTGCAACGACGAGAGAATTAGGAATGAAATCAAGGGAAAATTTAGACAATAAAAACGAAGAGTTGGTAAGTATTAAAAGGAAAAATGAACAATATTCAGGGACAGGAAAAATATGTTTATCGTCCTCAAGAGACAGGTAGAACTAGAAGAAGACATAGTAACTTTTAGGCTGGTTGGTCGCATCTGCGGCTCAACTGAGTTTCAACACGCTCAACAAGCTATAAAGCTTATCCAACACCGCTTTAGCCTGATTGTCACCCCTGAATAACTAAAGTTAAATCGCTGATGAGGACTGGCGAAATCTACCAAATATCAGTCAAGATATAATCAGAAAACCTTTCCTCCAACCCCATGAATGACATTAATCAGGTTGCCTCCGCCCTTGAGGGCAAAGACTACCGAAAAGCGGCCCAATTGCTTAAACAGCTACAGAAAGACTCTCCCGAAAACCCCTGGGTGAAGTTCTATATTGCACGCTACTACGAACTTACCAACAAACTAGAATCCGCCGAAAAAATTTATCGGCAACTGCTACGGGACACTACTAGCCCTAAAATAGTCGCTCAAACCCGTCAGGCCATCCAACGGCTCGAAACCATAGAACAAAATCGACGAAAAGATGCGATCGCACTCTCTAAAAATGACCCACGCAACGCCGAACCTGGACTCTTAATCCTAGAACCCGTCAGCCCAGAAAATAAACCAGCCGCTATACAACATATAAGTAGAATTCTCAAAATTGACCCCTATACTGCCCGGACGCAAATCCAAAGTCGGGGCTGGCGGTTATACAAAACAGGCACAGTTGGAGAATTGCGGGTTTATGGAGAAGAACTACTCAGCGCAGGCATTCCCGTCTTCTGGGCCACATTAGCCGACATCCAAAAAATTCAAGTCTTTCGAGTCCAATATTTCCAGTCCCTTTCTCCCCAACCCACCGCCATTTGCAAAAACGAACTCGACCAGCTTGGCTCTCTCACATTCAACTGGTCAGAAGTGAGCCAGTGCGTCGAGGGACTATTGCCCCTGTTTATCGAAGTTATGGACTACTCCCCCCACCGACGCAGTGAAAAATTCCGCCATAAAGAAATCACCCAAGACTATGCCCAAATTTGGGACTTGCACCTACCCAGTAGAAAGTGCATATTGCGGCTATGCGACCAAACCTATCAATTTCAAAAAGGCATTACAGCCGAAAAAATAAAAGAGTCAGAGAGCAAAACTCAAAACTCCCAAAATACTGCCAGAATCAACTGGAACAACTTAGTAGAAACCTTCAATCAGCAGCTATCCGTCAACCTCTCATCTGAATTTACTCCCTTTGCAGAGACAGCCTTAAATTATACCCAAATGTTAAGCCGACTTAAATCCCACATTGACATTGAGCGCAAATCCGAAAGTCCTTGGGATACAGCTTTTCAATTGTACAGCGTGCTAGTTTTCCTCAAAAGTCAAGGTCAAAATAAGTAGAAGGAAGAAAAATTTAGTTATCTAGGAGAGAAGGAAGAATGTTTATACAAAAGTTTTGAGTTTTGAATTGACTAACAACCCAAAACTCAAAACTCAAAATTCAAAATTCAAAACTCTCTTACCTAGAGGTTTTCATCCCGCGAGCCATATCTCGAAAATTGTTCATGTTGGGGCCGGGAAGCCTGCGGTTTGTCGTCGGTGTTGGCATTAAATAATCGGGAGCAAAAGTTATCGTTGATGCAGCCTGAGCTGGAACCTTACCATTAGTCACAGCAACAGCAGGCTTAGGTGCAGGTTCAGCCTTCTGAGGTTTAGCGGCAACAGGTTCCTTCTTCTGCGACTTTGCAGATTTTGGAGGTGCTGCTACTGCTACCAACGGCTGAGCAGCAACAGGCTCAGGCTTCTTAGCTGAAGGCGACTCAGTTTTCGCTGAACCGTTTTCTGGGGCTTTGTCCAATTCTAAGAAATACTCAGACTTCTTAATGCCTAAGAGTCTAGCCAAAAAACCAAAAATGCCACCAAACAAATTTTTGATAAATCCGAACATTACATTTACTCCTTGTTTTTTTTAGAGAAATGTCTACAAGCTTTACAACCAAGTCAGACTAAGAGCTATTGCAACTTTTGTCTATATTTATTCATCAAACTTTACATAAAAGCCTTAGTAAGTATTGATGCTTAGCGTGGGTAGCTTGCAGGCAGCAAGTGCAGAGCTTCTTTGCACTTGTTAACAAATTATCTCAGAATTAGCGCTTAATTTTCATTTAATTTCGATACTGACGTAACGCCGCCGTTCTGCCGTTCTAGATAACTCAATTATTCTACCTCGATCGCTGCTACTTTCTAATTACGACTTTGAGCCGATTAATAAGCTGTCCCACAGTGTCTGCGAACGACTCTGGCGAAGGTATAAGCTTGAATGAGGAAACAATGATAAAAACAAGATGGATAGTTTAAGCGATCGCAACCCAGTCGTACTCATTCACGGCATCTGGGACACAAGCGCCATTTTTAACGCGATGACAGTATACTTGAGCCAGCGGGGTTGGCAAGTCTACAGCCTCGATTTAATCCCCAACGACGGCAGCCTCGGCCTTGAATTCCTCGCCCAGCAACTCGCAGAATTCATTAATACCAGCTTTAAGCCAAAACAGCCTTTAGATTTAATCGGTTTCAGCATGGGCGGCATAGTCAGCCGCTACTACGTGCAACGGTTAGGTGGAATTGAGCGCGTACAACGCTTTATCACCATTTCTTCCCCTCACTACGGAACCCAAACTGCTTACTCTCGCGGGCTACCTGGGTACGTGCAAATGCGTCCGGCTAGTAGTTTTTTGCGGGATTTGAATTATGATGCTGCTATGCTGCAAGATATCAATTTTACATCAATCTGGACTCCTTTTGATGGCATGATTATCCCCGCTCAAAGTTCCCAGATGCCTATAGGTAAAGAGATTAAATACAACGTTTTGCTGCACTCTTTGATGAAGAGCGATCCCAAAGTCTTACAAGCAATAGTTCAAGAACTAGAAGCACCAGTTAAGGAGTTAAATATTCAAAAAAATGTTAATGGTTAACTGTTAATCGTTAATTGTTAACTGTTAACTGTTAATCGTTTGTTATATAGGTTTACCTATTAATTAATTGAAAAATGAACAGCGATCGCGACCGCAACCCAGTGTTACTAATTCACGGACTCTTCGTAAACTCAAAGGTTTTTCGGAGAATGTCTGCTTATTTAACCAACTTAGGTTGGCAGGTATATAGCTTAAATCTCACTCCTAATTACGGCAATGTCGGGCTTGATGAATTAGCGGGCAGAGTAGCAGATTATGCAGATCGAACCTTTGGCTTAGAACAGAAATTCGATCTAGTTGGCTTAAGCATGGGTGGTTTAGTCAGCCGCTATTATGTACAGCGATTAGGTGGAATTAACCGAGTACAGAGGTTTATCGCTATCTCTGCCCCTCATAACGGCACTTGGATGGCCTATAGTCTTTGGGGAAAAGGCTGCGTACAGATGCGCCCCAAAAGTGCTTTTATTGAAGACTTAAATCGAGATATCTCTATGCTAGAACAGATAAATTTTACCTCAATCTGGACTGATTGGGATTTCATCATTGTTCCAGCTACTAGCTCGCAAATACCAGTGGGTAAAGAGTTAAAATTACCGATTTTTGCTCATGGCAATATGGTCAGACACAGCAAGAGTTTAGAGGCGGTTGCTGAAGCATTGGCAGCACCAATTAAACCGCATCCCCAACCTGGGCATATTCGCTATGACCAAAAATCGCCTCAGTTTCGCGGTAATATTTAAACTCTAGTATGTTGTGAAAGGGATCTATTAAAAAGAAAGTGCGATGTTCTGTAGGTAAACCCACAAATCGCCTTTTAGCTTCTTGATAGAATTGTAATCCCTTTTGTTGCGATCGCTCTAATAATGCTTCCCAATCGGCCTCAGAGGTAAAAACCAGCCCAAAGTGTCTGGGGTAGATACCGCGTTGGGGCGTTAGCGGTTCGTGACTGATGTGGGCGACGATTTGATGACCGCAAAGACTTAAAATTAATGAATTAGGGCTTTCGCGACCGATTTCGCAGCCCAAGCCATCCCTGTAAAAGGCTTTTGTCTGGGCAATATCGGTAACGGGGAAGGCAAGATGAAAGATAACTTGGTTCATAATTAGGTGGATTCGTCAAAATGCAGAACTCTGAATTCCTCTTTAATTATTCATTGTTATTCAATCCTTGGGTGGTAGCGATCGCACTAAATACAGTTTTACTCGCGATCGCTAACCTCTCGCCCAAAAAGTTACTCACTCCCGCAGGGTTATTTCACGCTTGGCTGTTGGGCGTACTCATCTGGGGCTGTTTGGGTTGGCAAGGATATGTGGTGGTAATGTTTTATTTTCTACTCGGATCGGCCGTTACCCGCGTTGGCTTAGCCCAAAAAGAGGCCGAAGGTATTGCAGAAAAGCGTTCCGGCGCTAGAGGGCCGGAGAATGTCTGGGGTTCTGCTCTGATCGCTGCTTTTTGCGCCTTGGGCGTGTTTATCGTGGGTATTTTGCCCCCCTCTTACGCAGGGGATTTTAAGGGGGTTATTGCGCTATTAATGTTAGGCTACGTGGCTAGTTTTAGCACTAAGCTTTCCGACACCTGCGCTAGTGAAATCGGTAAAGCTTACGGTAAGCGGACTTTTCTGATTACTACGCTGCAACCCGTACCCAGAGGGACAGAAGGGGCGGTAAGTTTAGAGGGTACATTGGCGGGAATTGTGGCTTCAGTGGCGATCGCACTTCTGGGCTGGGCCGTTGGTTTGATTGATTTGACAGGATTAATATTTTGTGTAGTTGCTGCTTTTGTTGCGACTAATATAGAGAGTGTAATTGGTGCGACGTTGCAATCTAAGTTTGACTGGTTAACGAATGAAGTGGTTAATATTTTCAATACTGCGATCGGCGCGATCGTTGCGGTGTTATTAGCTTTAGCCTGGAGTTATATTTGGTGATGACTGAGTTTCTGGAGCGTGCGATCGCTCGATTGAAAAGTTTGTCTTCTAATGAGCAAGATGCGATCGCAACGATAATATTAGAAGAACTTGAAGATGATCGTCGTTGGGAGGAGTCGTTTGCGCGATCGCCAAATCTGTTGGCTAAGCTTGCAGCCGAGGCGATGGCTGAACACCGTGCAGGCCAAACCCAAGATTTAGATCCAGAAACATTGTGAAATCTCGTACAACTACTCAATTTCGTAAATTGTTTGCTGAGCTACCAGAACAGGTTCAGGAACAAAAGATAATAGTAGTTCATACTGAAGGTGGTTTGAATTATGGAAGCATCAACAACGATTAGAAAAATGATGGCTGGTAACAAAATAGTTGTACCATCCTATCAGCGTGCGTACTCATGGGATACCCCCGATGGAAAGACAGACAGGACTACTCAGATTGATGTCTTTCTGTCAGACTTGGAAGAATACAGTAAAAGCAATGCTGATAGCCCGTATTATTTTGGTCACTTCCTTTTTGAAGGAAAAAATCAAGAATTTTATGTGATAGACGGGCAACAACGGCTGACAACCATTGTGATATTTTTATCGGCTCTTTTTGCCAAGCTGAAAGCGATCGGAAATCTAAGCGAAGATGAAGAAACTTGCTATGAAGACATGGTTAAACGGCGCAGTGCCATACGTTTTTCTACTGTGGATTACGACAATCAGTTATTCATCGACTATGTAATCGAACAAACGAAACTCGATCGTAATGCCCTCGATACCGAATCCGCACGCCGTATTGTTAGAGCATTTGATTTCTTCAAGCAACAACTATCGAGCAAACCTGAAGAATATCTGAGAAAAATGCTCTCTATAATTAGCGAATCCACTTGCACCACTCATCCAGTTAAAAGCGAATCTGAAGCTATTCAGATGTTTATATTCCAGAATGATAGAGGGAAGCAACCTTCTAATCTGGAAATTGTCAAAGCTAAATTTATGTACAACGTGCATCTGTATGGCAATGACGATCGAAATGCGCTGATAGAAGAAATCAAGAATCGTTTTGAGAAAATCTATAAATCAATCTCTTCAATTGAATACAACATCAATGAAGACGATGTTTTACTTTATACCTTAAAAGTCTATTTTAATTCACTTGGGGAAATCAATGCTCTTGATAAAATAAACAAAAATCTATCAAAAGAAACTTCAATTGATTTTATCAAATCCTTTACAACATCACTTTCGAGAAGTTTTGAGCATCTATCCAGTTTTTTTGGCAAACATGAACGCGAGAACTTTGCCATACATTCCTTGATAACACTGATAAAACTTGGAGGTATCGCCATTGCACTTCCGTTTATCATCAAGGCATATAAATACGATCTGCCTATCAATGATATAGGAGCGCTATGTTCGTCGTTGGAGAATTTGTTGCTTCGTCACCGTTCGATCGGAACTCGCGCTGATATAACATCAAGAATCAAGGATGTATTTGAGAATTTCACCGAAAGCAACAAAGATATTCGCCCGATAATAGAACGCATAGAAGGGATGAAAACAACATCGGAATGGTGGTGGGGTTATTGGAATAATGAAAAGCTCAAAGAATCGCTCCAAAGGGGAATACATCATTTAGTTGCAAAATATCTGCTCTGGAAATATGAGATTCATTTAGAGCAACAAGGTAAAAACGGTTATTCCCCTACTCGATTTGACAGAATCATCAG
Organism: Kamptonema sp. PCC 6506; assembly: GCF_000180455.1. Classification (NCBI taxonomy): domain Bacteria; kingdom Bacillati; phylum Cyanobacteriota; class Cyanophyceae; order Oscillatoriales; family Microcoleaceae; genus Kamptonema; species Kamptonema sp. PCC 6506. The sequence goes on along the minus strand of NZ_CACA01000273.1, from coordinate 19,925 downwards.
TCCAGAACTAGAACATATCGCTCCAACAACTGAACCTGAGATAAAACCACATGGTTATGAAGATTACGATGAGGAGCTTAGAAATCAATACCTTAATTGCTTAGGCAACTATCTATTGTTATCCAAGTCACATAATTGCGCGGTGGGAAATATTCAGTTTGCCGAAAAATTGGCAACTTATACGCACAATGAACAGCAAAGAGAAATTCAGAGTTTAGTCCGCGAGAATGGGGTATGGAGCAAGGAAATCATACAACACAGGAAAGACAAAATTATCCGCTTCATTATGGATAATTGCTAAATGGCATAACAAGGCGATCCCAGTGCGATCACACTTTACCCCCTTTTCTCTTTACCCCAATCTCTGCACATCTTCCACCGACAGCGACAGCGCTTGAGCTACTTGCTCTACAGTTAAACCCATTGCCAATAGTTGCGGAATAGCATCCCGTTGAGTTTGCTCCGCGCGATCGGCACGTTGGCGTTCCTGTTCAGTATTGAGGCGTTCGAGTTTAGATTGTTCGCTACCAGTTAGCAACAAATTCCCCTCACTATCCCACCAACGTAACCATCGTTGATGCTGATTTTGATAGCTACCTTCCCACACTCCTAACTCTACTCCCATCAGGTCGATCGGGTAATGTCCGCGATCGTTTGGTTGCAAACGGCGATAGCGAGTATTCACCCAGTTATAGACTTCCAATTCACTCGTTTTAATGATGTAAATTGCATAGTAAGGAATGCGAATAATCTGCTCGTATACCCAAAACTTTCCGGGTTTCTGGTTAACACCTTCTGGTAAGCGAGATAAAGGAGTATTATCTCTTTCTTCAGCCCCATTTCCACTCGCAAATTCGATGGCAATTAATGGCACAATATACTCGCGCCACAACACATAAGAGCGGCGAATTTCGCCATCTATTAGGGGCGGAACGTTGGGAATGTAGAACCAGTCAGGGGCTTCGGCTCCGCGTTCTGGAGGCTCGGTTTCGCGCCAGTAAATGCCACAATCTTGCCCGATCGCAAATTGTCCGTCGGGGTGGAGGGTTTGCAGTGTAGTTTCCAGGGAGTCGGTGAGTAGGATACTCTGGGGATGTTCTTGGAAGTTGTGTACAAAAGTGCCGTCGGAGTCAGGTAGTTGCGTGCGATCGGGAAAGGCTGGGGGTAATGTTGTAGGGTTGATGCTTTGGGTCATGTCAGCTATAAGAAGGGGTTGACATACATGAGAAACTTGCGGTACTTTGTGGTTATTATATGATGTATTACACCTTATCTGCGACACAATTATAAGCTCGACTGCGGAGTTCCCAGTGGGACATAGCAGTAAGCTTGTTTATAGGATACAAGTATCGACAGATTGTTGTTAGGTTCGCTAAAAAGCACTAAAATGTAACTTGAAACTTAAGCCAGGAACAAAGGAGTAAGTAATTGGAACCTATTTGCTACCACTGTGGAAAACCGATTCAGAATAATCAAGGGACTTATTGGATCAAAGGAACAGGTGGTTGGTTTGCCAGAGGCGTATATCCTAGTACAGTAGTCTGTGCACATTGGCGAAAATGTGCGAAAGTTGTAGGTGAATACTTTGCCCAAATTCCTCCAGATGAGAAGGGAGAGTCCTGGTTTTGGCAACATTTACCCTTTTATACTCAAACCAATGAGAAAGTAAATAATTCGGACAGATTTATTTATGTTCTAAAGTCGAATGAATATTACAAAATAGGCATTGCTAAGGACGTGGCAAAAAGGATGCGGGAACTGCAAACAGGTGATCCAGTTAAACATTTATTTGTTTGCTCTTCTTTTTTTAAAGATGCACCTAGATTTGAAAAGTGTTTACATGAAGCTTTTGCAAAGTATAGAGTAGAAGGCGAGTGGTTTGAGTTGCCACCCGAAAAGCTAGAAGAGCTAATTGAAATTTTAGAGAACAAGAATTTTATAGAGCAGGTTCCACCACTACATAATATAGTTTACTATCCTCTCGGTACACGAGTTTTATGGCGTAATCAGCCCGGTATTGTACATAGTTTAGTTATTAAATCCTATAAATATGAGGTTGGCTATAATATATTGCTTGACACTCAGAGTTGTATAGATGAGCCAGAAGTAACCAATTCAGGCTATAACGAGTTGATCTTAGAAAATACTAGAATACCAAGTATAGAAGGTTACGAGGTCGAACCCGTCGAGCTAGGTATTTCTGATGATGACATTACATCTTTAGCCAATTAATTAGGAACGTTACATTTTTTCCCGACAAGTGAAACGCGATCGCAAACCACATCCACCCTGGAGCAATTACCTTCTATTGGTCTAAAATCTGTTACATTACGATCGTAATTAAGGATTTGGCAACAAGCTATGCGGTCAATTGAACAACTGACAGAAGAGCTTTTATCTCTGCCTAGTGCATCAAGAGCACTTTTGGCAGAAAAACTCGCAGAAAGTTTAGAATTCGATATCGACCCAATGATTCAGGCCGCTTGGACAACTGAGGCTCATAGACGACGTAACGAGATCCGAAGCGGTGCTGTCCAAGCAATTCCGGGAGATGATGCCTTAGCTCAAGTGAGGCTGTTGCTTGACCCATGAAGTATGTATTTCATCCTGAAGCACTTGCCGAATATGCTGAAGCTGTCCAATACTATGTAGTACATTTTGATTCTTGCAGTAACGCATTGCAGTCGAGAGCCTGGGTATTGGAAAAGCCGCAAATAATTGAAACATTCAGCAATCCAACATTTAAAATGTCTGAGAAAACTCTGCTACATGAAATTGCTCATTGCCCCCATGCACGGTTCTGTCGAGAAAATCCTGCTGCTGAACATCCATGTAGCGAAATTGTTAATTATCAAAAGTCGCTCAATTTAGACGATTTTCAAGTACCTGAGCCTTGGAGTGGACATATAGAGAAAGCTCCTATTCTTTTTCTGAGTTCAAATCCATCAATTGGCGCTGGTGAAAACTACCCAAATTGGTCTTGGTCAGACAATGATATTGAAGATTACTTCAGTTATCGTTTTGGAGGGGGACGCAAGGAATGGATCGTCAATGGTACGAAATCCTTACTAATGGATGGGACATATAGCCATGCTGTTAAGTTCTGGGCAGCAGTCCGGCAACGTGCTATGGAGTTATTTGAACGGGATGTGCTTCCAGGAATTGATTATGCGCTTACTGAAATAGTCCATTGTAAATCCCATAAGGAAATTGGAGTAAAACGAGCGCAAAATAAATGTGTTGAAGCCTATTTGTTGAGGACTTTAGAACTGGCCGGGGCAAAAGTAATTGTGGTGCTGGGAAAACGTGCAAGGAAAGCAATTCAAGGTCAATTCAATATCCCTGAAAAAATCTCAGTGTCTGAGGCAATAAAGATAGGGAGCAGTGAAAGATTTTTTGCTTTCCTTCCACATCCAAATGCCCACAGCTATCGTTCTTTTTCCAAGTGCTTTAAGGATGATGAGCTTGAAAAGTTACGCGCATCTTTGCATACGTGGAAAAATGGTGAGTGATGCACATCGTAATGCTAGCATCATTGCCAACAACCGCGTAGTTTTCAATATCAAAGGCAACAGCTATCGGCTAATTGTGGCTATTCGCTACGATCTTAGTATTATTTTCATTCGATTTATTGGCACTCATGCCGAGTATGACAAAGTAGATGCAGAAATAGTCTAAACAGAGGTAAATATATGGAATTGCGCCCAATTAGAAATGAAACCGACTATCAGGAAGCTATTAGAGAAATAGAGTTACTATTTAATGCAGCCTCAAACACTCCTGAATACGATCGATTAGATGTTCTCAGCACTTTAGTAGAAGCCTACGAGAAAAAACACATTCCGATCGCAATTCCCGCTCCCATCGAAGCGATTTATTATTACATGGAAACTCGCGGATACTCTCATCGCGATTTAGAGTCATGTCTCGGTAGTCAAGCTACGGTGTCTGAGGTTTTATCTCGGAAACATCAATTAACATTAGATATGATTCGGAAGTTGAATCAAGAACTAGGGATTCCCGCTGAAATTCTCATTCAACCATATCAGTCGGTAAAAATCCCCGCGTAACAATTCGATCGCTGCGCTCTTTTTAAAACAAATGTACAACTATCGCATCATTTTAAAACGAGTAGGAATTGCACTGATCGCGATTGGCATACTCGATATCGCGTATACAATCTACTCAATATCACAGGCTCGGAATTATTCAGCCACCTTCAGCATCTTAGCTATAGTAGCCGGTGTATCTCTCATCAGAGGTAGCCTGCGTGCCGTTTCCATAGTCACTTGGATCGCCGCCTTCGGGATTGCTAACTTCATCGGCAACCTATTAATACTACTTCCCTTTTTGAAGCCAGCAGAACTCTGGGCAATTGAATTTCGCCTCGATCCAATCGGTCTTGCTATGTCATTTCTAGTTAAAATTATAGCGATCGCTCTCCTCTCCTGGATCTACATACAACTGCGTGCTGCACCTGTAGTTTCCGCAAGCCTTCAATCTGGTCATTCTGCCTCAACTCCCAAGTCTGCATTCATCCTTGGGGTAGCCGTGATACTATTAATTACTGGCATAATGCGCTTCACGCTAGGTGGCGCTGCGGGCGCTAAAGCAGTGGACTTAGCCCGTTCAAAATACGGAGATAAATACAAGTATCACGTCCAAGGCATAAGCTGGTCAAACGGGAATGTAAAGGCCTACGTCACCGCATACAACGAACAGGAAATCAAACCTGTTCAAGTAGAATGGAATTAATGATTTAGTTTAACAGGACTTAAACACCTCACCCAAGAAACCAGGTTTTTTGACGAAAATACTTCGCCCGAACCCACAGATTCTCTAAAAAATCCGGTTTCTGAGACGACCTGTGTAAGTCCTATTAACATTATGCACAATTTTTAATTTTTAATTTTTGTCTTGTTATAGCAACCGCCAAGGCGGTTAGGACGTTTTGAGTTCCACCAAACTCGCTGATTCTATTCCCTTCTTCCTATTCTTTCCCTTCTTCCCCTTCTTCCCCTTCTTCCCCTTCTTACCCTAGCCCCTAGCCCCTAGCCCCTAGCCCCTAACCGCCTTGGCGGTTACTATAGTACCCAAATAATGTATCATTATAACCAAACCTTACACAACAAGAAGTTTCGTGTTAGAAGCCTTCGTATTTGCCACAATCTTGTGCGGATTTTTTGGTATCATCTTTAAAAATAACCTCGTAATGAAAATCATCTCTATGGACGTGATGAGCACTGGGGTAATAGCCTACTACGTGCTAATTGCATCGCGAGATGGTTTTTTCACGCCAATTATTGGAGAAGTTAAAAATAGAGCTTACGCCGATCCAGTTCCCCAAGGTGTGATCTTAACAGCAATCGTCATCGGCTTTTCGATTCAAGCCCTGATGCTAGTAGGTGTAATGAAATTGGCACGGGATAATCCTACCTTAGAAACCAACGAGATAGAGAAAAACAATACACCCTAAATAACCCAGTAATGAATACGATTACGATCGCTTGCCTCACACTACCATTTTTTATCGGGTTTGTCATTTATTTACTTCCCAAATTTGACAAATACCTGGCTTTAGCTATCACCGTTGTTTCTGCTGGCTATGCCTTACAGTTATTACTCGGAGACTCCCCTTTAACACTGAACTTACTAGATAATTTCGGCGTTAAATTAGTCGCAGATCGCTTAAGTGGCTACTTTATTCTCACAAATGCCATCGTAACTGCTGCGGTGATTTTATACTGTTGGCACAGTGGTAAAACTGCTTTCTTTTACGCCCAAACGATCGTTCTGCATGGCAGTATTAATGCGCCCTTTGTCTGTGCAGATTTTATTAGTTTATATGTCGCCTTAGAGGTCAGTGGAATTGCCGCTTTTCTATTAATTGCCTATCCTCGCACCGATCGCTCGATTTGGGTAGCTTTGCGCTATTTATTTATCAGCAACACTGCCATGCTATTTTATCTGGTGGGCGCAGTCTTAGTCTATCAAACCCATCATTCCTTTGCTTTTGATGGTTTAAAAGGTGCGCCCCCGGAAGCTTTAGCTTTAATTTTTCTAGGATTATTGATTAAAGGTGGGGTGTTTGTCTCAGGATTATGGCTACCACTAACTCACTCAGAATCAGAAACCCCAGTCTCAGCATTACTATCAGGGATTGTCGTCAAAGCTAGCATTTTACCCCTGTTGCGCTGTGCTTTTATTGCAGATGAAATTAATACTATCGTCAGGATTTTTGGCGTAGCAACAGCTTTAATGGGAGTATCTTATGCCATCTTTGAAAAAGATACAAAACGGATGCTAGCATTTAGCACAATTGCCCAGTTAGGCTTTATTCTCGCAGCACCAGAAGTCGGTGGCTTTTATGCCCTATCTCATGGTTTAGTTAAATCACATCTCTTTTTAGTTGCCGGTTCCTTACCAAGTCGTAACTTTAAAGAATTGGAACATAAGGGGATAGATCCTAAAATTTGGATTCTCCTAGTTATCGGCAGTCTCTCGATTTCCGGCTTTCCTTTGTTGGTAGGATATAGCTCAAAAGTCTTGACCTTAAAAAGTTTAGCACCTTGGCAGGCGATCGCGATGAATATTGCCGCCGTAGGTACAGCGATAGCCTTCAGCAAATTCATCTTTCTAGCGCGTGGAGAAAAACAGGAAGTCAAACCCGGTTTTTGGCCAGCAGTCATACTTTTAAGCAGTGGGCTAATTATCGCAAGTGTAGCCTATTTCCAGGCTTATACCATTGATAACATCATCAAATCACTGGCAATTATCGGTATAGGGTGGCTGATTTATGCTTTAATTATTAAAAAGTTAGCAATCACTCTGCCCCGCGTACTTGAGCAATTCGATCATCTGATCGGTGTGATGACTCTAAGTTTGATCGTACTCTTTTGGATGGCCTTATCATGATTGGGTATTTAATAAGATTAACAATCTGGTTTTTGCTCACTTCCGATCTGAGTGTAGAAAATATCATCATTGGTTTACTCATTGCATTTCTTCTCCCCCGTAGCTATAAATCCTCAGTAAGATTGCAAGATTGGTTAAAGATGCTGGGCAAAATCTTAATCGCGATTCCCTTAGCATATCTTGAGGCCTTTGAAATCATCATCCGTCCCCATAATAGAGAAGATATCATTATGGAAAGGGCAAAACTCAAACGTTCGCCACTGCTAATATTTCTAGATGTATTTCTGATTACCTTTACTCCCAAAACAATTGTTGTCAGATACAACCAAGAAGGCTACTACGAAGTCCACAGAATTTCGCCGGGTAAACAGCCATGAACTCGATCGTAATTGCCATGATTATCGCGATGCTCATACCTATGTATTCGGCCTGGAAAAATGAGAATATTTGGCAAAAGATGTTAGCCTTTAGCAGTATTTCCTCAAAAGCAGGGATTATGATTCTGTTCATATCTGTCTTGCGCGATGATTGGATGATCGGCGTAGTAGCAGCCATTATCCTCACCGTAGGAAATGCAGGATTAATGTTGCTGGCACACATACTCAAACGGATGAATGACCTATGATTAATATATTGAGTTATCTATTAATTGGCGTAGGAATTTTCTTCTGGTTTTGGGGAACTTCTCACCTACTGGGCAAACGATCGGTATTATTTAAGTTACATACTCTTTCGGTTGCAGATACCTTGGGTTCAATCCTAATCGTTGTCGGGTTGCTGCTGAAAATACCCAGTGAATGGCCGCTGCTAATTTTAGCAATTATTTCCTTAGCAATTTGGAATACAATGCTAGGCTATGTATTAGCATACTGTTCTAGTGATGAGGAAAAAAATCAAACTCAAACTCAGACAGAGTTGCCACCGGAGACATTATGAATGATAGTTATATTTATGTCTTAACCGCACTTTTGCCCTTGGCTGCTTGTATGCTAGTAGTTCAAGTGAATCCCTATCACGCCTTAGTAATTCGTGGCATATTAGGGGCAATAGCAGCATTAGTATATTCAGTGTTTGGGGCTGCGGATGTGGCTTTGACAGAAGCATTAATGGGTACGCTGCTAGCAGTAACGCTTTATGTGGTGGCAGTGAGATCGTCGCTGGTAATGCGTTTGGGGGTTTTAAAAGAGGAGAAAGTCGAGGCTGAAGGCGATGTTTTAAACGTAGAACAAGTAGAGAAAGTTGATGACGATCTTACTCCATTGCTCGATGATTTTCGCAGGATTTTTAGCAAATATTATCTCCGTCTGGAGGTAGTACCCTACACGAATACACAGGCTTTACACCGGGCTCTGAGAGATAAGGAAGTTCATGCAACTTGTATGAAATTGGCAGATCCAGAGGCAGAAGGCGAACCCAGAAAAATGACTTATCAAACTGTCACTAGAATCGAACGTATCTATGAGATCGTGCAAGCTGAAGTTTCCGCGACAAACACCAGTCTAATTTATAAAATTGCCTTGGATTCAGGGGAGGATCGTCAATGAAATGGGTTTACATTGTAGCTGGAATCGCACTTTACATTAAAATGCTGCTTTTTGCCAATCCTGTCTCAGATTTCTCAGCGACTTCGATAGTAGAATTAATTGTCAAAGATAGTGGCATTCCCAATGCAGTATCAGCGATCATTTTCCGAAATCGGCTTTATGACACGATTTTTGAAGTAGTGGTATTTACGATCGCGATTATGGGAGCTAATTTTCTCTTGGCTAATGAAAGACCATCCTGTACAATTTATCAATTTACAGATCAACCTTCTATTGTTTTAGCGCGTCTAGGAGCGACTATTTCGGCTTTAGTAGCTATTGAATTGTCACTTCGGGGCCATTTAAGTCCGGGGGGTGGTTTTGCGGCGGGAGTGGCCGGAGGAACTGCGATTGGTTTGGTGGCAATTACTTCATCGTCGGAGTGGATGCAGCGGATTTACGAACGATGGCACGCGGCTACATGGGAGAAGATTTCGGTGTTGATTTTTGTCGTGTTGTCGGCGGTAACTTTGTCGGGGATAGAGTTACCTCATGGAGAATTAGGAGCTTTAGTTAGTGGTGGGATGATTCCTTTGCTGAATATTTTAGTAGCGGTAAAAGTTGCCTTGGGATCGTGGGCAGTGGTGTTAATTTTTATTCGTTATCGGGGGTTGTTATGATAGATGGGGAAGAAGGGGAAGAAGAGGCAGGAGGCAGGAGGCAGGAGGCAGGAGGCAAATGCAATACTAGAAATGGTTTGGGCGATCGAAAATGTCATAACTGTTGTGGCGGTTGCTATATAAGCCTGGTTTTCGCGTAAAAAGGAGTCAGAATTGTTTCTGACTCCTTTTTACCCCTGATTAATTATTAAGAAACTACTCCTGTTTCGGGCCGAAAACCATCTGTAACACCATCGTCGGCTCACCTCTTTTATGATAGCGATCCGCCCACTGGCGTATCACCTCATCCAACTCCTCAAGAGCTTGGTCAAGGCGTTCAGGAGGAATATCCAACTCCTCCAAAACTCGCATTACCTTGGGTTGTTTTTCCGCCCAATCCTGCATCAGCTTAAAGTACCGTGCAGTATCCTCTACCATAATGAAAGTGCGCTCTTCCTGCTCCGCTGGAGAATAAGAAGAGCGAGTTAGAGCATAAAAAGGCATTCCCCAAGGAGAATCAATTCTAGTTACAGTTCCCGAATAGATTAGGCGACGCTTAATGTGTTCTGCGAGAGCTTCACTCAAAGGCATTCGCCGATCGACAGATAACTCTTCTTGCGATCGCCTATGTAGAAACTCGATCAACTCCATAAACTGAAAAGAATTGATCAATTGAGCGTCAGGCAAATTCGGCGGAAGTTTACCTTCGAGATATCGCTTTTCCTCAGCAGTCAAATTGTTGCCCGGAATCCGGGCCCGCCCTGGTTGCCAAGGATATTGTTCTAACCAAACATAAGGAAATTGAATTAAATAGCGAGGCTCTTGGGAACCAAGCATTTTCAACAACTTGCCCTTAGTGAGGGCTTCCCGGACTTCTTCCACTATCACCTTCACCCGTTTGGGTTCAATGTGATGCAAGTGTCCGGTCATTCGCAGGTTTTGATCCTGTTCGATATAAGTTGTATAAATGGCACACTTAGCCGCAGTCGCTGCGGCATCAAGAAAAGCCCCGTGCCTGTGCCCACTTGTCCTCATGGCACTGAATGCCAAATAAAGCATGATCTGATCCATTGCGCTAGGGCTGAGGCTCTTGATCAGATCCAAAGAATCATTACTCATCACAATCCCCGAAATAGCCAAACTTGGAGGCATGGTATCATCCTCCGTTAATTGTTGCGAATACGCCGTATTAGGCGATGCCAATTTTTGCTTGCGCCTTTTGGCAACCCTATTACTCACGCCAGTTACTTTCCCTGAGACTATTGGGGCGTTGGCGTGGAGGCGATCGCACCGAGAAGTGCGAGTTATTGGCGAATTCAAGTAGATTGTTGCACCCTATGCACTCAGGGTTTACCCACATATTATGTTAAGTATCACCAATTTATTATAGTCCAACCATAGAAGAATCATCCCTATTGGAGGATAACATCGGTAAAAATTTTTTATCGGCCTGGGAGGAATTGACTGAGGTCTGACAAAAGCCATGCCAGTCAGGTTCTACAAATCAGCCGCAAGACCATTGACCTGTAGCTCAAGCCTTGAGCTCGTAACGATCGTGGATCGAGTGCGTCAGGTAAAGGGGGCAAAGTTGGCGATCGCCACCCAAAAATAGTAGTCCCAAACATCGCTGGCGCGATCGCACTTCCAATATTTCCGAGCTCATCTAAGTATACCCGATCCACTTGATTGCTGTTAAGCAAAGTTTAATCGGGGTAAAAATTACTGTGTTTGTTCAATATCGCCGCCCTAAATTACACTAGGAAATATCGTTAGATCGACCTTCCTCAGCCAGCAATTTAGATGTTAATTCCCGTCTTCCCATCAACAATCGTCTGCGTCTCCAATTCACCAAACCAGTGATTAATAAAACACTCGGTATTAAACCGATAAAAACATAGAAAATACGAGTATAAATTCCACCAAAAAGACCGAAATGAAGAGTGCCGATCGCAATCATAAACTTGAACATTGGTGGCGGTTCTACAACGCGATTGACATTCAAAACTTTCCCACTATATCGATTCAGTTCTACACTGCTCATCGCAAACCGAATCAACTCGTGAGGAAGTTGTTTACTAACCGTAATTTTTTCAGGTTGATGTTCGTCAAAAACTACATAAGTCGTTTTTCCATCTGGCATAGCGGCATCAGCTTTGCGTAACAATTCGCTTAAAGCTACGGGTTGTTTTGCCGGAGGTAAAACTTTCGCAACTGGCGGAGGTTGATTGAGCGCAAATAGCAGGACGAAGTATGAAAGCATGACACCTGTAACAGCCAGAATCAGTAAAAATGTACTTGATAAAATGCCTCCGACTTGATGGATATCGTAACTTAATAACGGTAGTGGTGCAGTCGTGCGAACCGTAAAACCGCTTTTCAATTTTCGCCAACCAGTCCACAACATTGTCCCGGTTATTACGATTAGTACAAATAACAAACCAGTCGCGCCCACAATCGCCGTTCCCACTTGACCAAAGGCTAATTTGTAGTGCAACTGATAGAGAAATCCCATCAGCGATCGCTCCCATTTTCTCGATCCTAAAATCTTAGCCGTGTAAGGATTTACGAACGTATCTAGGCTTTCCCCATCTGGGGTTTTTATTGTCACCTGATAGCTGCCATTCGGCGTTTGAGGAAAGCGAATCGACTGTAAAGGGAAGTTAGGATAAGCAGCTTGAACTGGCGCGATCGTTTCATCCAGAGATGCTAGATTTCCTTGGGGAACAACTCGCATTAAAGAAGGGTTAATGGCGCGATCGAGTTCCTGGTGAAATACAATAGCGCTACCCGTTAAACTAATCACAGTCAGTAATAGACCGATTGCAATTCCTATCGAACCATGTATTGTTAGTATCAGTTTGCGAACTTTCATACTTGCAACTCCTTGTTTAGATTTAGATAAAAACCGTCATTTGCTGTTAAAATTGCACTGTAAAAGAACCAATTACTGTCAATGGTTCCCGGCATATTGCCAGAGGATCTGCTATTTCTCACAGATTCAATGTAGTTGATATTGAACAGGTTTTTGATGTTGATTGCAAATCGCAAATTATCGCGTTGATAAAAAATTGCGGCATTGGTTAGAAAATAACTATCCGCTTCAAAGCTGTTAGCCAAATCCCCTTTTCTCTCGCCCACATAGTTGAATCCAACCCCAAATCCCAAACCCTGCAACTCACCGCTTTGAATTTCATAAGTTGTCCATAGACTAGCACTATGTTTGGGAGTATTAAATAATGTGTTGCCCACCAAATCGGGGTTTGTATCTGCTGTAACTTCAGCGTCAGTGTAGGCATAAGCAGCAATAACATTCCAACCGGGCAAAATTTGTCCAGAAATATCGAGTTCAAGGCCTCGACTTCGCTGTTCCCCAGAGGCAACTGAGAACAAAGGATTATTGGGATCGGTGACAGCAACATTTTGTTTTTTAATATCAAAGTATGCCAAAGTAGCGAAAAGCCTGCTGTCAAACAACTCACCTTTAACACCGAATTCGTAGCCTTCTCCGGTTTCCGGTTCGATGAGAGCACCGTCGGATGTTGTTGCCGAACCGGGAGTAAAAGATCGCGAATAGCTGGCATAAAGATAAACTTCAGGAATGGGTTGATAAACAATCCCTAAACGAGGAGTAAAATTATGGTAATTCTGATTTTTTTCGCTTTCAACTGACCTGGAATTACCCGAAAGCACTTTGTTTTTTTGCTCTGCGGTGTCATAGCGAAGTCCTGCTAGTAGCTTTAAATTATCGAAGATTGAAATTTGATCTTGCACGTAGAAACCATATTGACTTCTCTCTACATCATTTCCTCCAAAAGGAGCTAGTGTATCCTCATCAGGCTTAGGAAATTGCCCGTAAACCGGATCGAAAATATTGAGGGTAAGCGGTGTGGCAAAATCACCTACTGAGAAAAATCTTTCATCGCTGTAGGCGATATCTGCACCGAAGATCAGGGTGTGTTTAACTGAACCTGTAGCAAACTCACCCACGATGTTTGTTTGGAGAGTGTAGTTCTTATACTGCCCGTCTTGAGAAGCCCAGAAACGATTAACGGTGGCAGTTGCATCATCAAAGCCAATTTGAAGAGCAACCACATTGAAATCATACTCATAGGATGAATAGCGAAACGCATTTCTTAGCTTCCAGTTTTCACTGAAACGGTACTCGAAATTGTAGCCAACATTTAAGTCTTCAGTTCCTATCCGATCGTCGGGTTCGCTGCCAATGCGATCGCGTGGAACGTCAACAATCCGATTGCCAATAGCGGGCAGTTGATTATCAGCCGCCCGCCGATCTTCGGTGTATTCAAGAGAAACTGTCAAGTCGGCGCGATCGCTTATTCTCCAAGTAAGCGTCGGCGCAATAAATAACCGCTGCTCGTCTTGCTCAAAGCCCCGAAAACTCTCACTTGTTCGGTACAATCCATTTATGCGGTAGAGCAAACTGCCATCAGAAGTTAAAGGGCCGGAAATATCAATACGAGGTTGGACAAGACTCCGGCTTCCAAGTTGCAGTTCAGCTTCGTAGAAAGGTTCTGATAGCGGTTGTTTGGATACTAAGTTAATCAAACCCCCTGGTTGAATTTCGCCGTACAAAATTGAAGCTGGCCCTTTCAGAACTTCAACGCGATCCAGGTTGGCAAGTTCTGGAAAAGACTCCACGCCGTATCGTCTGAACCCATCTCGCAAGACAGGGGCCTCGTTAAAACCTCGAATACCAAATGTGGCACCTCGACCTGTACTATCTCCGCCGTATGTGACACCGCTAACGTTGCGTAATACTTCTTCTAATCTGGTAGCTTGTTGATCTTCTATGACTTCTTGAGGAACTACTTGAATCGACTGAGGAATATCTCGAATTGGCGTATCGGTTCTAGTTGCTGAGGAAGCATTGGGTACTCGATAGGGAGTTGCTTGTCTGGCGGTGACGGTGATATTAATTTCTTCATCAGCCGTGACACTTAAAGTTAAACCACTTGCGCTTCTAATTACATCTGCTATTGGCAATCTTTCTTGCCCGGTAATGCTGATGCGAATGCTATTAGCATCAACATTTGTCACGGTGACTGAAGTAATCCCTTCAAAGGGATTATCTGCCTTAAATTCTCCACCTCCCGGTAAGGCTAATTGGGCATTAGAAATCTCTGCAATTAAAGTTGTGCCGGAAGTCCTAGTATTTGCTCGTAACACTTGCCCTGCTGCTGTTTCTAAAATAACTTCTAAACCTGCGGGAGTTGGGTTTAGTTGTACGCCTGTAACTTGTATGACTGATTGAGAGATTTGTACGTTTTCAGAAAAGGTAAAACTTGCTTGCGATCGCTGAAAAAATCCTTCAACATTGGTGTTATGTTGCTCAATTTCGTTGAGTTTGGGTATTTCTGTAGCTGTGACTGCTGCGGCATCGGAGAGCGAAATTTCGGGATGTGTGGGGCTAGCTGCACCTGGGTGATTCTCATCAATCTTTTGCGTCAACTGCGAATTATATTGACTATCTTCGTTAAAGACTGTTCTCTTTGTTAATAATAATTTGCTTTTAATTAAAGACTGTTCTTGAATGGGAGTTTCTGGTTGTGGAGCGATTGCGATCGCGGACAACTCTTGAGGAAAGTCCGCTGAATCGCTCTCAATCGCTATTGCAACATCATTTACCTCCTCTTTCACAACCTCAGCCGCCATAATTGGCGCAATACCAATACTCAGCAGTGCAACGCACGCCAAAGGTAGATACAGTTTCATTTTCACACCACACACCGAGAATCGTTGAGCTACCGTGCTATCAGCCATAACCCAGTCAAAAAGCCATATACTATCGCTAATAATTTGCAGTAATTTTACCAAAATAAATGACTATGATGGTCATGTCAAGCAAATATTTTAGATTTTTTATTGCAAATTATTATAGGTACAAGCTTTGTCAGGACTTAGGTAATGACGCTATATATAGCATCATTACCTAAGTCCTGATAAACTATATATATTGGGTAAGTGAGTTTACCGCGATCGCCTGGATGAAAGACATGATTAGACTTCTCCAACAAAGCCTTTCAATAGCAGGCAAGATACCTGCTCCGAGCGGGTTTATGGGAGAAGTCTAAGGTCGCGATCGCCCAACGTTCTGATTTTTTCCCACACCAAAAACCCATGTGCGATCGCCAAAGCACTCAACCACACCACATTCCCAGCAAAGATGCTCCAAAGAATCGGCAGCGTTAAGACACACTTCCCTTCCAGAAGTAACCCAGCCAATAAAATCACCAATTCAAACAGCACAAATCCCCCAGTCAATCTGCCGCCCATACGCAGATAGTTTTGCGCGATCGTGCCTTGACTAAACAGAGGTTTGTAACTTGCCAGCATCGTCACCAGCAGCGTTCCAGTCAATAACACCAATCCCCAAGCGAAACAGTTAAATGTGCGGGGATAGTTATGCAAGGTATAGCCGCACAATTGATTGGCAAACCAGATAGTTGTAGCCGTGACGATCGCACGGCGACGAGTCAGCGTGGTTCCAGCAATGACACCCAGACAAACAAAGGGTAGGGTACAGGTGTAAGTCAGGTTGCTGAGGCTACCAACAGTAATCAGTAACGCTTGCCAGAATATCCCTTGAGACAGCGATCGACAACCCAATCGCCATTGAGCCGATAGATTCTCATTTGTAGGAATCGTCAAACTTTGCACAAAATTCATAATGCCTCTGATTTACTTGTAGATTTGCTAACAGGTGGATACAGATGGTCGATCACTTTATTGTTTTGACCGAGATGTTCGTGGACAATACGTTGTGCGATCGCGGGTGTAACGCGGGTATACCAGGTTCTATCACCCGAATAGAAAACCACAGGCCCCATTTTGCATACCTCCAAACAACCGGAAGTCATAACGTACACATCCATTCCTGCTTCTTTCACCGCAGTTTGCAACGCCTCAATAATCGGCTGCCAGTTGCGCGAAGGGTGACAGCGACTTGAACGGCACACTGAGATGTAGGGACGTTTGAGCGGGTTGTTCTCAAATGGGATGGGGCCCGAACCCAAGACGTAAATCTCGCGTAGTTCCTGGTAAAGACTCAACTTTTCCAGTTGAGGTTTGCCCTCCGGTAACAAGTCTTCATCCTCCCCAACAAAGGGACTGGGCAAAAACAGATTCATCATCTTTTCGCCTGCACCGTTCCAAAACTGAATGCCCCAACTACGGGCTTCCCCCTTTTCATTTAAACGACGATACAGCGATGCCCGATGAATTAACCGTTGCTGCCGCAGTTTGGGGGGCGTTTTTTCCAAAGGACCGCCCAAATGCTCTTCCAGGCAAAGATGCAGATGCCATGCCTCGGTGACAACAGTAAGATAGCCATCGTAGAGGATGCAGATTTTTGGCGGTTGGGTAAATTCCAGTTCCAGCACACCGCCCTCCACCACATGACCAATCTGGGTTTCTTGCCAGCGTTCCTGAAACAGTGCGTACAACAGAGGTCCGGTAACATCAATCGTACAGGGAAAGTCTTCGTACTCAATCTGTCCGCCCGTTAGTAGCGGTTCGGTAATGCAACGGTTAAGCGGTGTAACAAAGCGAGAGAATTCACCCATGATAAATCTCCTAAAATGTGGCACTGATACCAAGTCGAAAGCTGCGTCCTACGGCGGGATAACCGGGATATTGCTCGTATTGTTGGTTAAATAAATTATCTAGGTTGCCATTCAACACCACAGTTCCCCCTAATGGCACGCGGAGTTTTAAATCTACGGTGGTGTATCCCGGCAAGGATTCGGTGTTGGTGTTGTTGACGAAGTAACTGCTGAGGTGGCGCACAACTATACCCGTATAAAGTCTTCCGGGTGTTTCGTAGGCCAGTCCAAAATTAAGGCTATCGGCATCCCGAAAGCTCAGTTGGTTGTCTTGGATATCGGGGTTGCGATCGCGCACAATACGCGGGTCGTTTAGGGTATAGTTGGCAAAGCCATAGAAATTGCGGGCAAGTCGCACATTCAGAGCTGCTTCTAAGCCCAATGTTCTCACTTGACCGATGTTTTCGTAAGTGCTGGGAGAGCCAAACTTAAAGTTAATCAGATCGGAAATGGTGTTACTAAAAAAGGTGAGCCGCAGCAGCCCAATATTCCCTAATGCCTGGTCGATGCCAATGTCAAAGCTATCTCCCCGCTCTGATTTTAGGTCAGGATTTCCCACTACATTAAAGGCAGCTAACCCTTCCAGGTTAGAGATTTGCGGTGCTCGGAAGCTTCTGGCATAGTTGGCTCGTAACGTCGTACTCGCTCCCAAAGCCAGCCGTGCGCCAACGCTGGGAGAGGTAAATGAGCCATTAACCAAGCTGTTAAAGTCTTGCCGCAGCCCCAAGTTGACGCTGAAACTAGGGGTGAATTTTACTTCATAGCGGGCAAACAGTGCGCCTTGGCTAATGTCGCCATCGTAGTTGACCTCGGTGCTGTTAGTACCATAACTGAAGGTGGTATTGCGCGATCGCGTGTTACGGTAATCCACGCCATAGGTGAGCGTCTGGTTCTTCGCAATTTGCCAGTTATGCTGCACTTGAGCTCCAATCGCCCTGCGATCCACGTCATCTTTAGTGCCAGAGCCGTTTGGGTCGGGATTGTTATAGTTATAGCTGAGAAAATCCCCGTAAACGCGGCTGGTGAGCAGAGAATCGTCGCCATCCCCTAACTTGGATTCCCAAGTCAGATCTAATAATACTTCCTCGGTGTATTGCCGAGCTTCTGGAGTCAGAGTGTTAAATTCGCCAATGCTACCTGGAATTGCCACTCCTCCAGCCACTCCAAAATCTTTAGTCAAATAGAGGGCGCTGAAGGTGAGCGTGTTGCGATTATCGAGTTGCCCTTCCAGTTTCAAGTTGGCATTATTGTACAAAACATCAGCGTTCTCGCGGCGATCCTCCAGGTTAATGCGATCGATATCGAAGGGAAAATCATTTTCCGACTGAGTGCGAGTGTAACCTACTGTCCAGCCAATTCCGCCACTGCGTCCCCTCGTTTGAATTGCCTGCTCATTTAACCCAAAGCTACCTGCTGCTGCTCGCAGAGCGACTTCCGGCTTATTTGATGGAGAACGAGTGATGATGTTAATTACGCCTCCTATTGCGTCTGAACCATAAAGTGTGGAGCCACCGCCCGGTAGTAACTCAATGCGTTCAATGTTATCGGTAGTTAGTTCTGACAAATCAAACCCACCGAAAAAGCCCACATCGTTGATAGGGCGACCATCAAGTAAAATCAAAACTTGTGCCGAATTCGAGCCACGGATAAACTGACTGCTCAAAGCACCTAACTGCCCGCCAGCCGTGCCATCAATCAGAATTCCCGGCAGGTATTTTAAGGCTTCCTGGGCTGTTCTCGCTCCCTGGGCTTCAATCTGTTCGCGGTTAATTACATAAACTGGGCGGGTAGAATCTCCCAGAGGGGCTTCTCGCCGAAAGGGTGCGTATACAGGTTGATTTAAAATTTCGCCCGTAACGGTAATATCAA
Source organism: Kamptonema sp. PCC 6506 (assembly GCF_000180455.1). Classification (NCBI taxonomy): domain Bacteria; kingdom Bacillati; phylum Cyanobacteriota; class Cyanophyceae; order Oscillatoriales; family Microcoleaceae; genus Kamptonema; species Kamptonema sp. PCC 6506. Next base: position 1,337 of record NZ_CACA01000273.1, on the reverse strand, counting down.
TTTCTTCTTCTTCTTCTTCCTCTTGGTTGGCGTTGGGTGACGGTGTTTGGGAGAAGGCTTTTGGTGTACAAGCGATTGCAAAGGCGAAAAATCCTGTCAAAGTCCAGCAAAATATCTCCACGCCTTGTGGAAAAAATGCGTTTACCATCTTCTGTACCTCGCAGATAGATTTACAGTTCAATTAACATCGGCGGGCATTCTGACTCAAAGACATCAGTCTCATTACAGCTGCGGGACAGCGCCGGATTTACACCGAACTTTCCCCGTTACCTCTAGCGACTGCTCCTCGCTAGAACCGATTTATTTCCTCACAGCATATCACTGTTTGGGTTGCAAGCCAATATATCTCTTAAAATGGTTATAAGCTCACTCTCCCGTGCCGCATTTCATCTTGCCTCCACCACAATAAGTCCCCCACCAAGGATTGAATTTAGCCGCATCTTCTGGATCTTTAGTCATATTTACAAGCGTTGCAAAGCTAGATGGCTTACTGGCATACCGAAAGTGCATATGTATTGGTTCACCATTTAATTCACCATGCGGTGGGATAAAACTGAGATACTGGAAGCGATTACAGCCGGGATCTTGACTTTCATCTTTTACCAGCTCAAATAAATCCCAAGTCATTTTATACTCGGCGTAATACTTACCATCGCCAGTTGCACCCATGTAAACATACTGACAATTCCGTGCGATTGGTTTTTTCCCGGCTGTATCTTTGTAGAAGGTGAATTTCTCCATTTTATTGATATCAATACGTTTGGGATTGCGGGGATCTTTGACCGAATTCTGGTGTTCTCTGTTGAGATGAAACACGCCATTAAATCCTAAGTACGGAACCTTATAGGCATTCATCGAGATAATTTGAGTGGCTATAGGTGATGGGGTTACAACTTTTGCAGGGGTCGGCTGAGTAGTCTTTGCAGATGGACTTGCAGCTTTTATTGACGCTGGTTGAGACTCAGTTTGATTTACTTCGGGTGAATCTATTTGAGGTTGGCAAGCGATCGTTACTACCCCAACTACAACTAGAATTGCATTAAGTTGAAATCGTTTCATGGATATCTCCTGGTGTAAAAATTTAGAACATGATTGAGAAGAAGGGACTAGGGGAAGAAGAAGGGACTAGGGGCTAGGGGCTAGGGGCTAGGGGAAGAAGAAGGGACTAGGGGTTAGGGGCTAGGGGCTAGGGGAAGATAAGAAGGGGAAGAAGGAGGGAAGAAGGGATGAAGATCGGCGGGTTTCAGTAATTTAGAATGTTTTAACTACCTTAGCCTTTGCTAAGTAAATCCACTTAATTAAACATAAGATAAGGATGGCTAAAAAGCCGACTGTCT
>NZ_CACA01000274.1:0-11080 GCF_000180455.1 Kamptonema sp. PCC 6506 | reverse complement strand
CCGTTAGGGGGTAGAGTATCTCGGCTATACCCCTCACTGCTATATCAAACCAGCACTCATACATCTAAAGTTGACGGCGATCGCCATAAAGCATAATTTTTGCGTTGCCAGCCCTCGGTAATAAGTCTGATGTCTCGCACGAGAAGTATTTACCCTGACGATGTGGGTAGCATTTTGACTACAACAATCAGCGTTTTGAGCGATCGCCCAAAAGAATCAAGCTAAGTTTTAAAGAAGTTTTTGCCTGATCTTTTCCAAATATTTGGCAAAAAACAATGGCAAAATCACGAATTAATTAGTATTAGGACTATATGAATGAGCGATCGCCCTCAAGTTGTAATAGCGTGATGCTCTTCTAGGTCAATTCGTTTGGGGGCAAGCCAGCGCGAAAAATCTGCTCTGCCGTCAGTTGCAATTCAGGAAATGCAGCCGACTCAATGCGCGAGTTTCCCCTAAACTGTTTGACCTGATACTCCCCATCAACCAATTCATAAACGCTGAACGTGGGTTGTTTGGGATTGCCGATAAACTGCCTGCCCCCCAAACCGAGGTAGTCCACAATCCAGTATTCAGGAATCCCCATTTCTTCATAATCCCTAGCTTTTGTGAAATAGTCATCACGCCAATTGGTGCTAACGACCTCTACAGCCAGTCGCACCGAAGCCCCAATCGTGATGATGGATTCTTTCTTCCAGCGAGGTTCGTTTGCGATCGCGGTTTGATCTAAAACTATTACATCTGGCGTGTAGCCTGATTTGTCAGCGGCAGACTTAACTATGTACTCTTTCGGCACGAGGTAGGGCAATTGTTGCTGCCGAATCTCTAAAAACACAACGCCAGCAATAAACCCAGCTACAGCCGAATGGTCGCCAGTCCCTAAAGGCATTTCAACAATTACTCCGTTGTGTAGTTCGTACTTGTGGACAGAGTTCTCTGGATACCAAGCAACGAACTCATCAAACGTGACTGTTTTGGCTTTTGTGTGGGCTTGAGTCATGGTGTTTACCTTGCTAGAAATCTACGTCCGACGCTTGAGGGATTCAAGAGTGATAAAAGCCTTGCTGGGTAAAGGTTATACGCCCGACCCTCTGCGAACAACTCAGCGAGGCTGAACGCAACCTGTTAAACCCTCTGCCTGTAAAGCTTGTAGTTTATTTGGAGCCTCTGAACGCAACCTGTTAAACCAGTTTTTGCGTAGCCAAGCAACAACGAAAAATAAAAACATTTTTGCAAGTATTCTTTACCGTGTTTAAATACGATTTTGTACGGCAAAAATCGTGTTTAGCACGGCAGAACCCTCTCGGCATTGGCAACAAGCTGAGGCAAGAAATTAAATTCTGACTGTTAACCCGACTCATCACCCCCTCCCGGAACCCGCCAGGGGTCGATTCCGTTTTCTCTGAGCAGGCGCTCGTAGTAATCGCGCTCCGATCGAATTTCGTCTTCGGCAGCGTAAGCGTTGCCTAAGATTTCAAGGTCGCGCTGGAGTTGTTGAACGCGCTGGCTCAGTAGTTCGTTGCGTTCTTCCTCAGTGCGGGTAATGCCAAAAGCACTATCAAAACGCCGCTCCAAGGTTTCAGTCAACAGAGCCATAACAAGACTTAACGCTTTTTTGTTCCCCCGCGCTGCTTGCCATAGCCAGTAAGCGCTGGCAACTTCCAACGACCATGCCCTGATGCGACTACCTCCGCGTAGTTGCCCCGCATCAGGCTCTATTTCAGAAGTCGCGGGCGTATAGCCCTCTCCCAGTAAGCTTTTTAGTGCTTTTGACTGCAAAAATTCGCGGGCGTTTCTTTCGGATAAATCAACGCATTCAGCCGCCTGAGTTTGACTCATCCGATAACCGCCGTCAGGCAACATAAACCCATCGACGGTTAGGGAGCCTATTTGCACTGTGGCTCGGACGGCTCTAACTGATTCTTCCGTCACAAAAATTTACTCCTCATTAGAATTCCGCTTGGCTTTTGTACCAGGCGTTTTTTTTGTGCCTTGGCGAGGCTCATGCTCCCTTAGCCAATTAGTGATTAATTCCTCCAATACTTCGCTCATGTCGCGACCTTCCAAGGCACAACTCGCTTTGAAACGAGCACGCACGGACTCAGGAACGCGACCCCGAATAAATACAGGCTTTTCAGGGGTTTCAGACACAGGGGAACTCTCATGGACATTCCTTTATATTGTCGCATTGCTATAGTACCTTTCTTGCTACAGTGCCACAGTGCTATTGTAATTTTGTGCTATTGTGCTATAGTATCACTATGGACACCAAAAGCCAAAAGCATAAAACGCACTCAGCGATATCCCAAGCGGTTGCCCAAAGCTCGAAGCGTCCATACCGTAAGCTTTCAGAACCTTTGCAAATCAATAGTCCGGTGGCTTTTTTTAAGTCAGAGCCACTAGACAGACATCACTAGACAAAAACCATGCACAGCGCCTCTATGTTTAGCGCAACCGCCGAACCCTATACAGCGAGGCAGTTTAAGGCGAAGCAATCGCGTATAGAGCAGGGATGGCGGCGCTCTGAATTTATCAGTTGTCGGCTCAAGGTTGCCCGTCAAACTGCCTACGGTTGGGACTTAATTCTGCTGGAATGCGTGGCGGATTACTCGACAGACCCCAACACCGGACAATCCCTCTGGGAAGCTGGAGCACCTTGGAACCCGCATCAAATGTGGTGCTTGCTCAAGGTCAAGCGGTGGATGGCCGCCGTACCCAAACCGACTTTGGATGATTTGCGATCGCATCTCTCCAGCAATCAACAGCTTTACTCACACGCCCAATTCTTTAAGGAAACCTTCAAATATGACCCTCAAGGAACTAGCAAAAAGCCTTAATACCCCGGTTGGAAACCTCATCAAAAAAGCCAATCAAAACGGCTTAAAAATTGGCTCCAACGCATCTCTTACTCAAGCTCAAATCGAACTCCTAAAATCTACTGACAACACCCCACAGCTCAAGCCTGCACAACCTCAATCACCAACAGGGGAGATGGAAATCAGAGAGGACTCAGTACCCGCAGCGCCCCCTCAAAATCAATCAATTGCCTCAGTTAAACAGCAGCAATTGAGTTCTTCAATTCAGGCTGAATCCGAACTCAGTCAACATCAAACAGAAACACGATTACAACAGCGTTTTGCTGATGGTCAATACCTTGGAGTTCTGGAGGCTTTAGCCGAAGGTCAAGGGCGAGTTAATGGTTATTTAGCCGTGTCGCAAGTCACCTTTAATGCCGATATGCAGCGACGCGAACAAGCCTTAGCTACTTTAGCTGAAAAGCTGGAAGGTGAGGATTTTTTCGGAAACTCCCAATCAGCAGCAGAGAGCTACTACAAATCATCACAAGTAGGAGCCTCTACCAGTCAGGACATCAATCAAATCTTGACCAACTTAGCAGCCAATTAACCCAAATAGAAGCGCTGTTAATTCAATTGTTAGCAGCGCAACTACCCACAAAGCAGGACAAGGAAATGTTCAAAAGATTAGCTCAGTTTATCTCAGACTTGATGACATCTAGCCAACTGCATGATAATGACAGAGTTTATGCAATGCAATTGCTTTACAACTACGATCCTAATCGCCCAGTAATGCACCTTCGGAGGGTTGAGGGAATTGAATTGATTTGGTGCAGATTTAGAGATAGATTTTTCCCAGAAACTGAGGGAGAATGTGATGACTAAGAATGAGTTTAGGATATGGATTGCCAAAATGATTGGCTATCCGGCTGCTATTGTGATTGTCTTAATCCTAATCATTGGCGAAGTAAAGATTGACAGAGACTTTCCTAGTTTACTCTGTGGGGCTAACCTCGGATTAATGTTAGCAATATTGCCTGAATACTTGAGGAAAATAGAATGATACGAAAACTCCTCACATCAGCCGCCACAGGAGCGGCGCTAATCAGTGCAGTTCTGCTTTATTACGACTTTAATCCACTGCATAATGAGCGCTGGCTTTTAACAGCAGCAGCTATCGCAGCAACGGGAACGCTGACAGCAGAATTAAGCACTAGAAAAAAACCCAAAAAACAAATAGAGCAATTGCTTAAACAGCAGATAAGGCAACTACCCTACGGCAGTGAAGACTGGCAACACAACCTAGACCTGCTGATTGCTGTTCAGAACCACGAAAGCCCGAAAAACGGTCAACCTTAAACCATCACGCCCCTTTCAAACCAAGGCTTAAACCCTTACTGTACTTAACTATTCTCAACAAATCCGCCAAATGATAATCAAACCATAACCAACCATCTAACCACCATGTACGATGCCTACTACCACCCCTCACAGCCGCCCCCTTTGACTCAGCAGCCAGTTGTTGAGGCAACAGAACTAGGGGAAGAGAATGCAGACAAAACGCCAATTTTACCGATAACTAAAAGGAGCAAAACTAAGAACAAAACGGGGCTATTAATGCTGGCATTGTTGCCAATATTAGGCGCTTTGCTGGTAGCCAAAATGAGTATTAGTCCAGCATCAGACCCACTGCCTCCACAATCTCAGACTACAGCAGAAAATCAGCCCCAGGGGGAGGAATCACAAACAGTCGAAGCGAACGCTAAGACAGGGGCAACTGAGGGAGATGGAATTGATTTAGATGCCCTGATTAAAGGCATAGAACAGAGCAAGGGAACGGCTAAGCAAAGCATCACCATTGCCCGTGAAAACCTGGATTATTCGATGGTAAATTTGCTCTTAACTCAGATGCGAGAAGCCAACAAAGCCCCTCACTACACGCCCCCTGATAGATGGTGGTTGCTAAAAGCAAAAGAGAAAGCAGAACAGTTCAAGAATCGCGCTGCTAACTTGGGTGATTTCACCACATATAAAGGCATCAAAAACTGGCAAGTTTGGTTAACAGAAGTAAATGCTTTGCTAGTAATTCACGACCTACTAATTGAGTCAGGCAAAGGGAATCAGTTACAAGTTTTACCCAATCCTAACCTTGCCGTTTCCCTTTCCCAATACCTGCAATTTACTGAGTTGGCGATTGCTGGCGATACTCAAGCATTAGAGCAGATGAGAGCTATTGCAGAGGGTCAAAAGAACGCTGACAAATACAATCAGGAGGTGAAAACCAACTATGACAAATCCCTCACCAATTCCCATTAATCAAAGGCAAGCAATAGCAGGACTTAGCGCTTCTCTTCTGATTGGTGGTGGAGTGTTGATTGGTGATGCTATCTTCGGTCGCCAACAGTATCAAATTAACGATGATTCAGCCTCTATTTGTGGCGCTCAACGTTGCCAAGTAATTGCTCCTAAACCCTATAGGTTTTATGAAGCTGCTATCGGTACTTTGTTAGTTGGTTGTGGAGTAGGTGCGAGTCAGTTTTGCTCGCTGGGTGGTGATTTAATGCAACTGACAAAACTGGGTAGCGCTGCTACGTGGGACTGGTTAAATGAAGCTTTTGAGGAACTAAAACCGACACAGGAACAACAGCAGCGGGTGATTCAGTTGGCAGTTAACGCCGCGCCAATTCAAATTAAAACTTGGATACAGCAGACATCGGCTGATACTTCTTGGTTTGAGCGCTGGCTAAGAGGGCACAACCGCATTGCGGGAGAAACTGAAAGCGGTAAAACCACACTCGCAGAAGCGGCTTTAATTCATTACTTAAGCGTCAATCCTAATACCACAATCGCGATTGGCGATATCAACTACGGCAAGCGAGATAAGGATTGGTGCAAGCTTGACCCGGCTTACATCTACACTGAACTCGACCAAATAGCCGCGATTATTGACCACGAATACAAGGAATTAGCTAACAGAAGGGAAAGAGCAATTGCGGCAAAACGAGCGGGTAAAGCCTCCCCTAATTTCTCGCCGAGGCTGTTAATTATCGACGAATTAGACAGCATTGCTGAAGACTTCGGCGGACAAAAATCCGAACCCATGAAACAGCTTAGGGCTTTGGCTAAGCAGGGGCTTGGTTATCAGAGCAAACTGATTTTAACGGGGCATTCCTTTGCTGTTGGTGATGCCGGAGTTAGTCTGGCAACTTCTAATCAATTCAGCAGTTTACTAACTGTTAAAGACAAGCTCTTACGTTCTGAGCTTAAATACCTCAACCCTGCTAATGCTGATGAGATTGAAGAACAGGTTAAAGCATTACAAAAAGCAGGTCATAGAGTAGCAATTGCTCAACTAGGAGAATCAAGCCCCGAAGTAGTTGTTATCCCAGATTTGTCTCACTTAAAGAACGTCAAACTCAGTCATCGCGACCCGCTTGCCGATTGGTGGCGGGGTGCTTGGACTACTGAGGTTGAACAGTGGGCAAACGAACAAGCCACGCTCTATGTGAAGGGTGAAATCGGCTCACCGCTCAAACCATTGGCTGCAAAACTGGGCATTCAAACGCTTAACTCTGATGCCCGTTACACGCAATATTTGAAACCCACTTGGGAACAGATTTTAACTAACGCAAAAGCTGGAGGAATTGAACAATGAAGCTTAAGGATTGTCTGTTTGTTTTATTAGTTTTCTTAGCACTCGTAGCCACTTGGGATGTCACAGTTGGTCAAATTTTTCAAAGTGCTGGCAGCGCGGGACTAGACAGCGGCCGCTCATTTCTTAACAATCTCGATAAGTCTCGTCGGCAAAACCAATTTATTCCCAGTGGCAGGTAAACAACATGGAGCGCTTTACTAGCCCAATCGTAACGGTACTAGCGCTCTATGGTTTGTGGTGTGCTGCTGTTAATTTTGGATGGCTTTATATGTTGAGTTTAAAGTTTCCCAATTTCCAACAGAACCCAATTGTCAAAACCATAGAGACGCAAATTAAGAAGGATTTACAGCAAGGGAGGGGGAGACAGTTACCAACATCAAACCCATCCCCTAGTGCAACTCAAGGCCCTATACCTAGCAATTCCTTAAGTCCCTTGGTAGGAGTTGGTGGGAATGTTCAAACACCCTTTTTTAGCGGTGAGTACAACTTCAAATTAGGCGGTTCTAATGGAAAGCAACAGCAGCAACAGCAGCAATCCAAACAGCCAGACAATAGAGCGCCTGGTCGCTGATTACGAACAAGGTTATCTTAGCGAAGAAGTTTTAGCCCGTGCGATTGCAAATAGAGCTGACCAGGCTGGGTTAAATGCTGTTGATTTGGCTTTAGAATTTATGCTGATTGTGTTGGGGATTGTGGCGTTAGGTGTGGCAACTGTACAGCAACAAGCCCCAAATTCAACTCAAAGCAATACATCTCAAAGCGCTGCATTAAACTCTTCTATTGTTAATCAACAACTTGGCTTACCTTCTCCTAACTTTCAAGGGTTATTTACCCGCCCAACTGCACTCGCTCCTATTAGTTCAAAGATGGGAATGAGGTTTCACCCGGTGCATAAGTTTTGGCGGTTACACGCTGGTGTTGACATTGCTGTACCGATAGGCTCACCCGTACTTGCACCCGCTGATGGTGTGGTGATGGTGGCGGGTTGGACGGGTGAATGTGGTATCAAGATTCAACTCAATCATGGCGGCGGTTGGGATACTCGCTACTGCCACAATTCAAAAGCATTGGTAACAGTTGGGCAACGGGTAAAACAAGGGGATGCGATCGCACTTTCTGGCAACACCGGGGGCTACAGCACGGGCCCGCACTTGCATTTTGAAATCAGAAAAGATGGGAACCCGTTAGACCCTCTTAAGTTTGTGAGTTATTGATTATGGGTAAGATTTTAGACTGGGCAAATACAGAACCCGATAGCAATAATGCGCCGCTGAGTTTAATACTCTGTGGCGGTGCTTTTATTCTGGGGTTAAGTTTTGCCCCCTCACCTGTCAGAGAAGCTGCTACCACTGCTTTTGAGGCTGTTGCTAATGGGCAAAATCCGATTAGTGCGATCGCAAACTCTGGCAAACTAGAGCCTAAATGGTCAAGCAAAAAATCCCCTGAGTTTCTACAAAAAGTAGTCAGCATTGCCAATGAACTAGGCGCTAACCCTAACTATCTAATGGCAATCATGCAGTTTGAAAGTGGATTAAAAGCCTCGGAAGTCAATCGTTTTTCAGGCGCTACAGGGTTGATTCAATTTATGCCGTCAACGGCGCGTAATTTAGGTACTAGCACATCTGCTTTACAGGTTATGGGTGAGGTTCAGCAGTTAGATTATGTCAGAAAATACTTGATGCCGTACAAAGGCAGGCTTAACACGATTGGCGATTTCTATGCTTCTGTTTTGTGGCCTGCGGCGGTAGGTAAGCCCGACAGTTATGTGCTATTCCGTATTGGCAGTATTGAGTATAAACAAAACAATGGATTTGACAGAAATAAAGACGGGATTATCACTAAGAATGAAATGACTCAATTGGTTGCGGGGAGGCTTTGATTATGCTATTATAAAATAGTTTTGCCAGGGCAAAAAACCGACTAAGGCGCGTTCTAGTTGGTTTTTTGCTATTCATTATTACAATTTTTATTCATCTTCACCATGAATACTGAAACAGAGCCGGGTCGAATTTTTCAGGGTACGTTTACTTGGTTGTAAAAATATCGTCGAAACGACAACACCATTTATCGAAGCATGGGGTATGGCTATGGGAGCGGTTTCCTTCATCACCTGTTTCTCGACGTGAAAGCTTTATCTACAATGGATTATATCATAATCCTGACTGACTTTTTGTTTAAGTCCCGGTAATGATTGACAGTTATTAATTGGATTGCCACTCAACTCCATCCAAGTTAATTTAGTCAAACCCGCCAGTGGTTTGACATCACTGATTTTGTTGGCACGCAAGCCCAGAAAATTCAAATTAATCAAACCTCTTAGTGGTTGAACATCACTGATTTCGTTTTCATTCAATAACAGCCAAGTTAATTTAGTCAACCCCGCCAGTGGTTTGACATCGCTAATTTTGTTGTCATACAAGTCCAGCCTAGTAAGATTAGTCAAACCCGCCAGTGGTTTCAAATCACTGATTTTGTTGCTATCCAAGTTCAGCCTAGTAAGATTAGTCAACGCCGCTAATGGTTTCAAATCACTGATTTGGTTGTCACGCAAGTCCAGAGAAGTCAGATTACGAAGTGCTTGAATTCCCTCTAATGAAATTACTTTTTTTGAGTGACCAAAATTTTAAAATTTTACCCCTTGCAGAACATTTAACGTTAGTGGCGTGCTATTGGGAATCCCTATCTGCTGTCTAAGCCTAGCTTCAAAGTTAGCATCCTTAAATCTAACTGCGCTCTGAGCCTTCACGGGTTCCACAGTTTTTGCATAACTTGGTGCAGTAAGTACGAAGGAATCCATCGCCATACTTCCAGTAAAGCCGATTAATAAAGCTGAAGCGACAACAACTTTAAGTGGTAGTTTAGTAGCAATGGATTTAACAGAATTAACAACCGAAGAGAAGGTATTATTGGTAGCGCCTGTAAGTTTCATTTTTCTTTGTGGAATAACTGAACTCTATTGATTTCAGTATTTCCTGACTACCTTAAGACGGGGGTGAGTAGTTACCACTTTATGTATGCGTCTACAAGAGAGTTGTTTAAAACCTGAGTTTTTGGTTATTAGTAGTAATTTAATAGTGGTCAGTTAGACAAGTGACTTTGGGAGATGGCGAGGGTTGAGGTAAAGCTAGATCAAGGGCGTGGTCTGATAAATGTAAACGGCTATAATCCTTACCTGGTAATGGTTGGTTCCGCCAGCTTCAGGTATCACTTGCAGGCAAAGGGATTAAGCTAAAAAAGTTAGATAAACGCTGAAATCATGACTGACCCTATCGCCGCCCAACTCAAAGAAGCTTCCCAAGGTCTGCTATTCCTCAGTGAATCTGACGCGCCCTTTGAGGTTGTTCACTGGAAAAACTTAACCGCTTTTGCTCCAGAACGCTCAAAAACCCCAGATACTCATCCCCGTTGCCGAGCATGAATTTTTCATCGCCGTGCATCGCGTTTTTCTCGCAGTCATCCGCCTATCCGGGTACTTCTTGACTAGGGTAGGGTTGTGACAGTGGCTCAGGGGGTAAGAGTGCGACAGGCATTTCATTATCTACATCAGGAAATCTAAAAATCATGAACACTACATAACAACTCTAATGTCAACTGGGGCTTAAATCCCTGCCAGACGAAAGGATAAGAAGCAAGTTCTTATCCTTGGTAGTCAGCGATCGCTTTTTGCCCTATAACTACTGCAACTATTACCAGGGGAAGACACTCATCCACTTGGATAAATGATTTTATTTCAATCGCTGCTGGCTGGGCGATCGCGCTTATTCTAAATTCCCTGCTTTCTTAACAGCTTGTTTCAAGGCTTCAAAGGTAATATTACCCTCTTCATCTCGAGACGTCGCTAGCAGTTCCGCAGGGCTAGTACCTGTTTCTGCTAAAATGACTGCATTTAACCCAGGACTTAAAAAAAGCTCATTACTCGATACTTTGCCATCTTGATCGCGATCCAAGGCATTAAAAAGAGATTGAAGCTCTTGCTCAGTTGCCATAAGTTTCTATTTGAATTAGTTTTTTCAATTCAATATCCCATAATGTTGAAAAAGATGCAAGGAAAGTTACCTTTTACCCTGGCAGATACAAGCTGTAACTCGTGTCATTTATAGCAAGCTGTACTTTCACACTTGAGCAAGCCGAACTAATTGAAAAGCTGTTAAGGCTGCTTTTTTAATTGCCGCTTTGTGATAGCCATTCAGCTATTTCATATTAATGTATCGGAACAAAGGCGATAGCCGTTTTCTAGGAAGAGTTGCAGTTCAGTTTGTTTGGTTTTATTGAAGGCAGTGCTACCGCACTTTTGTACAAAAAAAGCGAACTGGAAGAGTAATTTTTTCGGGCTGCCAGAATGTTCATGCAGAGCGATCGTTCGCTATCTTCATCTGCTCTGTTGCCTCGCTGATTCGGGTACTAACCCCGCTGATGTTACGACTGCGACAAAGGTCAGGTTCTAAGAGGTAATACCTACCAGCAATAAGCCTAAGTTGCATCTTCCACACAGGGGTGCAACTTTTTGTGAGAAGGAACGCACCCCGATAGTTAGTGGAAGCCACAAAAAGCTTTATATTTTAACCCTTCTATTTCCTCTTATTCCCTCTTATTTCCTAATATCTCCTACTTGTCCCTCAAAAATCCTAAATTA
>NZ_CACA01000275.1:0-19509 GCF_000180455.1 Kamptonema sp. PCC 6506 | reverse complement strand
GATCTTTGAGACAGGGGTTTTAACCCCTGTCGTACTCAAGGTTTGGCGATGCAGGACTTACGCACCCAATCTCATAAACCGGGTTTCGACTTTCGCTCAACCAGCAGTTTTTTGACGAAAATACAGCATTTACCACAACGGTTAGGATATTCTCAATCAAGGATTTAGGCTGTAGGAAAATTTAGACTAGCGTAAATCCTAAATAGTTCTAAATTCGCCTACAGCCAAATCAGATGATTTCCAAAAAAAGTAAACTGACTCGAATTGCTTTGATCGTCGCGATCGCGATCGCCACCGGTGGATTATTTTTACTCAAAAAACCTGCCCCATTCGTACAAGCACAGACTCCATCGCCCTCACCAACCCCCGCCAAACCAGCACCCCAAGAAATCCTAGTCAATAATGAAGTGCGATCGCTTCCCGGATCGTTGGATAATGTACCCATGCTCAACAGCGACAGTCCAGAATGGGTGAAAAAAGAGGGAATTTTGCTTTCCACCTTTCCACCAGAAGGGAAAAAAGTACCCGCAGCTCATCTTAACTTCCCATTTCAGGGACAATTTAACTTATTCGCCCACCACTTCACCCACACTCCCCCCAACTTGCAAACCTTATACATTGGGGCGATTGTACACAATCCCGGCAAGCAACCCGTAACGGTGGAAGTCTTACAGGCAGCGAGTTATCTGATGGAACCAGATGCGCCTTTCAAACAAAAGCCGCCAATAAGTGAGAATCCTCAAGGGGAAGTATATTCTGGTCACGGCATTCGTGCTGTAGATAATATTTTGCGGGGAGTGCGACAACCCAATTTTCCCGCAAAACTGGTACTTGCTCCTGGGGAAAGCAAGATGCTACTCAATGGTTCAATTCCGGTGCGGGAGTTGCCAAAGCCTATAAATGGTCGTTCTACCTTTATGGCATTGAAAAGTAGCGGTAAAGTTTACGCTGCGACTTTGGCGCTATATGCCAAAAAAAATCCCGATGGTAGCGATCGCGCCCCTACTCTGAAAGAATGGCAAGATTTGTTATACAATGGTAGCTTAGCTTTACCCCGCGATAAAACTCCGACACCGCCCGGAGCCCCTGGCAATCTGATTTACAGTCGCGTTGCAGGCGTGCAACAAGGTTCGCGATGGCAAGCACAATTAGTAGATAAAAATAGCACTAATCTCACAATTCCCCAACGCGGTAAGGCTTATTCCTACGGAATCGCCACCCTCCGAGGCGGTAGACTCGGTACAGACCAAGTGCAAACAGCAAAACTGCTAGTACGCTATCCAGATACGGCCTACGAAGCACACGGTAACTACGGTGTCCACTACGATCTTACTTTTCCCCTGCACAACACCAGCGATCGACAGCAGCAAGTGGCGATCGCACTGGAAACACCTTTAAAAGAAGATAAGTTAGTAAAAAACGGGTTGCGATTCCGCAAACCTCCCTTAGATTTCCCCTATTTCCGAGGCACAGTCAGGTTGCGTTATAAAGATGATAGGGGTCAAAATCTGACGCGCTACGTGCATTTGTGGCATCGAGTTGGTCAAGTAGTAGAACCGATGGTCAAGTTGAAATTAGCAACCGGAGAAAAGCGATCGGTACAGGTAGATTTTATCTATCCTCCTGATTCTACGCCGCCGCAAGTATTGACCGTGAAAACTTTGGAGTAATATTGTTTGTAATAAGGGCTTTAGCCCTTTCAAACATAGCTTAATTGCATGAACTCCGACTCTGATAATTTAGAGGGCAAGAGATGTCAGCTTGTTGCTGAAGTACCTGGCCCTCCCGATACAAACTACAAATACTGCGTCTACAAGTGTAAAGACTGGCGTGGCGGCTTAATAGCTAGACCACTTAAAAAAGAATATGATTGTCCAAAAGAAATAGATTGGTGGGATTCTAATGAAATTCCCGGAGCAATACCAGAAAATGAGTAAAATGTCTAATTTTGAAACAGGAATAACTGCTTTTGAATCTGGAAACTATTCTGAAGCATTGAAAATTTTGCTGCCACTAGCAGAGTCAGGAAATCCTGAAGCCCAGTTTTCCATTGGCTGCATCTACGACCCAATATTTGGCATTCAATCTGATGCAGCTAAAGCGATTTTGTGGTACCACCAAGCCGCTGAACAAGGTCATCTTGTTGCACAAAATAATCTGGCAACGCTTTACTTGAGCGATAAAAATGTAGAACAAGCAATTAAGTGGTATCGCAAAGCAGCAGAACTTGGATTCCCTTTTGCACAGGAGATCCTCGGCGATATTTATTCCCTTGGTTTAGGTCTAGACGATGGCGAAGCCGCAATTATCAAGGATGAGTTAGCCGCAATAAAATGGTACAAGAAAGCCGCCTTGCAAGGATTCTCTACTGCTAAGCGCAGATTAAGTGAAATGTCTGCTGAAGATACAAAAATTGATTTAGAAATTGGCAAACTACGATCGCCCCAATCATAAATTTACCCAAGATTTTGCAATTAAGCGATCGCTGTGGTTTAATTGACACATCGCTATGCAGGGAAAACTATGGCATCTCCACAACCCCCATCACCCGAAAACAAACCTCTAGGCTTCGATGAATGGATCGGGATCTCAGTTGCGTTCGGCGCGATCGCAGCCATTTTCTTTTGGTCAACTGGTCAAAATGGCAATCAACTAGACATCTCAACTTCGCCATCTCCCACCCCATCCTCTAGCATACCAGCAAGGTTGAACCAATCGCAGCCAGTCGAGAACAATCCTAGTCAACCTTTGGCTAGTCCAACTGTCAGTCCCTCTTCATCTCCTGCGAAACCTCAACCGCAAGCAATTCCCTTAATTCCCCCTGCGGCAAATATCATTCCTCAAGCAGCAATCATTAACTCTGTTCCCTTACCTGCAACTCCCAAACCTCAATCTCCTCCCGTTAAAACAGCCATAGTTCCTGCTAAAATAAGTCCTGTACCTCAATCTAATTCTACCCAAACTGCTGCGATTAAATTCTCTGATGTTCCTGACAAATATTGGGCGCGTCCCTTTATTGAAAAACTATCAGAACGCAAAATTATTACTGGTTTTGAGGATGGTACTTTTCGACCAGAACAGCCAGTAACGCGAGCGGAGTTAGCAGCAATAATTGAAGGCATAGTTACTGACCAAAAAATTGCTCGGAAACCTGTTAACTTTAAGGATGTAAAAGCGGATAATTGGGCTGTTCCTGCCATTGCCAAATCTGTGCAAGCTGGATTTATGAAAGGATATCCCGGAAATTCTTTCCGTCCCGATCAAAATGTGCCAAAAGTGCAAGTTGTGGCAGCTTTAGCCAGCGGACTTAACCTGAAACCGCCCACAAAATTAGCTTCAACTTTAAAGAGTTATAAAGATAGTAAGCAGATACCAAGTTGGGCTATTGAACGAGTAGCAGCAGCAACACAGGCTAACCTAGTTGTTAACTATCCAAATCGAGATTTGCTCAACCCAAATCAACCAGCAACTCGCGCTGATGTAGCTGCTATGGTTTATCAAACCTTAGTTAAACTGGGAAAAGCAGAACCCCAATCTTCTGATTATATTGTCCGTCCTTGAATAGTCGTCAGGTGGACGTTGCTGCTAATAATATCTGCAATTAAATTGAGATTTAAACAGCAGCGCTTACCCTACGTTTCAATCTTGAAATATCATAATACTACCAGAATAGCAAGCAACCCAAACCTGCTTAGTTTCAGGATCGTAGGTGATTCCAATCGGGTGCGAATTAACATTAACTTTTTGCAGCACTTTCATATCTTTGGTACGGACTTTACTGACAGTATTAGAAAAGTAATTGACAACATAAAGGATTTGACCGTCACTGGAAATCGTCATACTACGAGGCGCTCTACCCGTACCAACTTTATCCACAACTTTACCCATTTTAAGGTCAATTTTAGCGACAGTTCCCTCACCATTCAAAGTAGAATAAAGATATTTTCCAGCGGGGTCAATGTTCAAATGACGCGGCGAACTGCCAATATTTCTCAGCCTTTCTACAGAAAAATCTTTGAGACTTACCTTGGCAATATCGGAGGAACCCATGACAGCAACGTAGGCATTTTTTGACTCTGCATCTACGGCAATACCACGCGGATATGCACCCAGTTTAATCCGCTTTACTTCCTGGTTTTTCTCGGTGTCTACTACGCTTAAATCCCACGTACACCAATTACTAACTAGCAGAAAGCGGTTATCTGGGGAAACTGCATTAAATTTGGGAACGGAACCAACTTGAATAACTTTTTCGATGTTAAGAGATTCGGTGTTAATACGGTATAAGAAACTTCGATCGTGCTTTCTTGAAGGAGAACAGCGATCGCTACCTGGATTTTTAAATCCAGAACCGTACATTTGATAATTAGATACATAGGCGTACTTGCCATCAGTAGAAAAAGCAGCTTCAACCGGAGCACCTCGATAATTGCCTTTGAATTTTGAGAAGCCAAATGCTGATAACTTCACCGTATCGGGAATAGTTTTGACTAAATTGAATTTGCGATCGTAAACAGAGATTGTGTGGCGGTACATCATGTTTTGGGCAAAAAACAAACCTGCGCCCGAATAAACAACTGATTTAGGCGAAATATTGCCATAAATAGTTTTTTTGAGCGTCATCTTGTTTGAAGTCTCTGCTTTTTTCGGAGCATTATCTGTTTTACCATCGATCGCAGGTGGTTTAACATTCTCAGACTTCGATGTTTGTTGGGAATATGTCTTAGTTGTGGTTAAAGTTGCCTGAGATTCCTCAGATTTAGATTGTAGCTTTGAGAGAGTACGACGGCCAGCAATTCCGTCAACTCTTAGACCTTTTTCTTGTTGAAATTTTCTGACAGCAGCGCGAGTTGCAGCGTCGTAAAATCCTGTAGTTTCACCAGCATAGTAGCCTCTCGTTTGCAAGTTTTTCTGGAGTTCGACAACTTCAGGGCCGCGATCGCCTCTTCTCAGCGCTAGTGCGGGATTTCCCCAACTGAAAAGCGTCAGCAAAATAGTAAAAATTACTAAAGGAATAGAAGTTAAACTAAGGGGATTTTTCCAATATTTTGCCGGGTGAAAGTTAGCAGTTTTTTCATGAGTTACAGCTAAATCGAAGTCAGTCAGTTTATCCATATCTATTAAGTTTTATATTGTTATGTTGCTTTTAGTTAAGATGAGTATTTTGTTAATCAAAATATAATTTACCCTAAAAGTGGATGGTAACAAATAAGCATTAGGACTTAGGTGAAAATGCTTATAGCAGTGCCATCTTATTGAGTGTAAATCCTCAGTAATTAAGAATATCACCGATTGCCAGTCTCCCTACTTCTGCTGCCACAGTAAGATTACGGACAGAAAAGCCAAGCTTATCCAAATCTTTACAAAAAGCTTAAGTAAATTCTACAGTAACTTTATAATTCACCTTTAGGAAGAGTTTAGACTAGGACGGAATAGAAGGAAAATATGCCGCTAGAAGTCACAGTTCTCTACCCTTATGTAGTTGAAATTACTTAGGGGATGCCAAACAATTACCACTTAGCTTGAGCTTCCTCACTTCCATAGCTTAAGTGCGTAAAAGTATAATCAAAGATAACCGATCGGCTTCAAAGTAGTATAGAAATCCCTCTAAAAACTCTTTTCTCAAAAGCATCTACGAGGTAGAATATGGCATACTTAGTTAAGCAATTTTTAATTAGCGCATCAGTATTAGTTGGTTTGGGTGCGATCGCTCCTGCTTCATCTTTAGCTGCATCCATCACTGGTGCTACCATTGGTGGTACAGCAGCTTATTTAACATATTCCTCCAACGGTACTAACACATTCACAGTCGCTAATACTCAGGCTAACGTACAAGCAGCCCTAGATGGAGATAGTAGTAGTCCTGGGGGAAACGTAGAGTTATTTTCTAATAGCGAACAATCTCCAATTTCCCCAGCAAATATATCTCAGAGCTTTAATGCTCTTTACAATTTCTTAGATTATAATCAATACACCAGCTTAAGCGGTCAAATTGGCGGTCAAGATACGGTATTGCTTCCAATCAACTACTATTCAATACTTTTCTACTTGCCGGTGGCTTTCAGCGTTTTAGCGACCCAAATATTTCTTATGTCAATCAAGATGGCGGGACAATTAAAATTGGTTTAGCGGGTCACTACGATGCCCTAGCTTTGTTAGGAATTCCATCAATACCAGGATTGCCCTTACAAGCAAGCGAACTTGTTAAAGTTATCTATGGCGGTAAAACTGAATATAAATACAGTTTTAATGCCACGCAATCTGGTTTAACAGCTTCAGATGACGGCATTTCTCATAATGGTAATTATGAAGTCACTCTAAGCGCCGAACCAGTTCCAGAACCAACAACAATGGTGGGTTTAATTTTGGGTGGAAGTGGCTTACTTGCAGCCAGACGCAAATCGATGAAAAAAGCATAACAGCAACCGCTTTCAGCGGTTAGGGGCTAGGGGCTAGGGAAAGAAGGGAAAGGGAATAGAATCAGCGAGTTTGGTGAAACTCAGAACGTCTTAACCGACTACAGGAGTTGCTACATACATTTTACGTAACGCCTCCCTCTGGGCGGCGTTACGGATATTTTTGCATAACTCCTGTTAGTCTTAAGGTAGGTATTGCTGCTAAAAATGTCTGCAAAAAATTGACCTTTAAACAACAGCACCACCTTACTTTTAAGCAACAGCTAAACCAGTATGTACCAATAAAGGTTTAGTGCTCGGTTCCCTTCCTCGGAAAGCCTTAAACACCTCCATCGGATGCAAACTTCCCCCTAATCCTAAGACAGTATCGCGGAAACGAGCCCCCGTAGATGCGATCGCATCCTCATTTTCCAAACCAGCCTCCTCAAAAGCAGAAAAAGCATCAGCACTCAAAACCTCAGCCCATTTATAACTGTAATATCCCGCCGCATAACCGCCAGCAAAAATATGTCCGAAGGCGCACAAAAATGAATCTCCAGGCAATGGCGGTAAAACAGTTGTAGTCTTAGCAATGCGGTTGCGAACATCCATTACACTTTCCTCGCCTCCTGGCTGATAGCCGTGATGCAATTCAATATCAACCAAGCTAAAATGTAACTGCCGCAACATCCCGCTACCACTCATATAATTGCGTGCAGCCAGTAACTTTTGATAATAATGTTCTGGCAAAGTTTCCCCTGTTTCGTAATGCTTAGCCATGCCGAACAGAGTAGCGCGATCGTAACACCAATTCTCCATAAATTGACTGGGTAATTCCACTGCATCCCACTCAATATTATTGATGCCGGCCGCCCCCGGATGGTCTACTTTTGTCAACATATGCTGCAAGCCATGACCGAATTCATGGAACAAAGTTTCAACTTCTATAAAGTTCATTAAACTCGGCTTTCCATCTACAGGAGGAGATTGATTGCAGACCAAATAAGCCACAGGCAAGCGTGTTTTTTGTCCGTCTACATCCATGATTTTAGCCCGTACAATACACTCATCCATCCAAGCACCACCGCGCTTTTCTGCGGGACGACTGTAAGGGTCTAAATAGAAATACGCGATCGCATTTCCTTTCTCATCAGCAATCTGGAAATAACGCACGTCCTCATGCCATACTGCCGCCTCACCATCAGCAGCAGTGACAGTCACGCCAAACAGCCGATTTACTAAAGTAAATAAGCCATCAAGTACCTGGGGTAAAGGAAAATAAGGCCGCAATTCTTCAGCACTAAAAGCAAACTTTTCTTCCCGCTGACGTTCTGCCCAAAAACTGATATCCCAGTGCTTCAAATCTTGAGCTTCCGGGGAGCCTTTCGTAGCAGCAAAAGCCTTTAAATTCTCCAAATCTTTGATAGCAGCATCGTAACTAGCGCCGCGCAATTCTTCCAGCAAAGCCTCTACAGCTTCCACATTAGGAGCCATTTTACTAGCTAAACTCAATTCAGCATAACTGCTAAATCCCAGCAAAGCAGCTTTCTCTTTTCGCAATTCTAAAATGCGATCGATTAGCGGCCAATTATTCAACTCGCCGCTAGAAGCACGACTCATAAAAGCTTTGTAAAGCTTTTCTCGCAAGTCGCGGCGGGTGCTGTGCTGCATGAAAGGGCCATAACTGGGGAAATCTAAAGTGATGCGCCAAGGGCCATTTTCAGTAGTAGCATCTTCTGCGCCTTCAGCACGAGCAGATTGAGCGGCTAAACTGAGTAAACTAGGAGGTAAACCATCAACTTCATCCTTATTTGTCAGAGTGAGACTAAAAGCTTTTGTAGCGTCAAGAACGTGGTTAGAAAATTTAGTACCAATTTCGGCTAATTCCATTTGAATAGCATTGAAACGTTCTTTTTTATCACCTTCTAATCCTACGCCAGACAGCTCTGAATCTCGGATAGAGGATTCTACAATTCGCTTTTGAGCTGAGTCTAAACTTTCCCATTCGCTGCCGCTATGCAATGCTTTAAAAGCATCATATAAAGGTTTACTTTGGCTAAATTTATTCCAAAACTGGACAACTTGAGGCTGCATAGTTTCGTGAGCAGTTCGCAATTCTGGGCTATTCTTAACACCAGTTAAGTGTCCAATTACGCCCCAACTCCAGTTTAAACGCTCTACAATGCTCTGTAAGGGTTCTACTAAGCCACTCCAAGTCGGTTTAACAGTTGCTTCTAAGCTGCTAAGCTCTTTCTCTAGTTCGGCTAGTATTTGTGTGATTGCAGGGACTACGTGCTCTGCTTTAATGGTATTGAAGGGAGGTAGTCCTTTGCCAATTAGTAAGGGGTTTTCATTAACGATCGCAGCAGTCATAGGATTTTTCAGACAAGGTTGACTTTTAATCTTGTAGCACAGTTACCTGTTTAATTACTTGGCGGTTGAAACCGCTACTACACTAACAAAGTCCGCGTAGGCGGACTTTAAGAATCAGAGGAAACCTGCATGAGTTGGGTTAAAATTCTACAGTCCGCGCAGGCTGACTTGGTTTGTATAGCCGCGAATTCTATTCGCCAGCTTAAGTTGACTCAGAATTAACTCCCCAAAATTGAGAATTGTCCGCTCGTAAATCGAATAAGTGCAGGCCAAATTGTTCGGAAATTTCCTCACATACCTTCAGACCTCTCACACTACTACCATGAGAATCCAGCAAAGGTGAGAAGACTGCGATCCCCATTTTATGAGGAGCAACGGCGATAATTCCCCCAGAAACGCCGCTTTTGGCGGGAAGCCCGACTGTATAAGCCCATTCACCAGCAAAATTATACATACCGCAAGTGTACATAATTGTTAAAATATTTCTCACATAGCGAGATTCAACGGCTCGTGCTTTGGAGATCGGATTGATGCCACAATTAGCGAGGGTGGCGGCCATAACTGCTAAATCTTGGCAGTTAACCATGACGGAACATTGCTGAAAATAAAGGTCTAGAGCTTCGTCGATATTGGGTTCAATCATGCCAAAATTGAGCATGAGGTGTGCCATTGCGCGGTTGCGGTGTCCGGTGCTGCGTTCTGAGGTGAAAACAGACATATCTACGAATAAATCGCGACCGACGTAACGCTGGAACATATCTAACATTCGGTTGAGGCGTTCGGTGGGGTCTATGCCTTTGATTAAACTGGTAGTAGCGATCGCGCCTGCATTTACCATTGGATTATAAGGCCGTTTTGAAACTTCATCTACTTGAATAGAATTAAAAGCATCTCCCGTAGGTTCAACACCAACTCTGGTTAAAACGTAATCTCGACCGCGATCTTCTAAAGCCATTCCATAGACAAAAGCTTTAGAAATTGACTGAATTGTAAATAGTTGGTCGCAGTCACCAGCTTGATAAATTTGACCGTCTGCTGTAACGACACAAATACCAAACCAGTCAGGATTTGCCTTTACTAGTTCGGGAATGTAGTTAGCCAGTACACCCTCTTTTAGTGGCTGGAATTTCAGGTGTAATTCGTCGAGGAAGGTTTGAATCGGAGAATTTAACAAGGTGGCGCTCCATATTAATCATAGGACTTACGCATGAAGTACGAAAAATCGGGGTTTGGGATTGCTTCGCTGGGTTCGCAATGACATAACGATCTTGTATCTGCGTAAGTCCTAAATCATATAGCAACCGCCAAGGCAATCAGAGCATACTTTGGCAATTGCTAAAACTATTGATTTTATTGTATTTTTCTTCTTCCTTCCTCCCTCTTCCTTCTTCCTCCCCTCTCCCCCATCTCTCTTCCTTCTTCCCTAGCCCCTAGCCCCTAGCCCCTAGCCCCTAGCCCCTTCTTCAAACGGCCTTAACTACCAACACAGAACAAGCAGCATCCGCCACCACCTGAGAACTCACCGAACCCTCCAAAATTCGCTTCAAACCCGTTAAACCGCGACTCCCAATCACAATCAAATCAGCCTTATAAATATTAGCCAAACGCACAATTTCTTCCGCCGCATCCCCGGCCACAATCTCTACCTCACTCTGGCAAGGTAACTTCTCCTGATAAGATTGCAGAAGCTTTTCAATATGTCGATACGGTAATTCCTCAGAATTGAGATGGGGCTTGTCAGCAATCAATTCAAACTCAGATCCCGCCGAAGAAACCACATGAGAGAGAATAACTTTCGTCTCCGGTTCTAACCGAAATTGGTGCACAGCTACCATTACCTGGTCTATAGATTGCGAACCGTCAAGAGCCACCAAAATAGTCTTAAACACTAAAATTCCTCATCCCCGATATTTTCAGTTCGCAGCCGCACCGAGTCAGCGTGAGAAGGCAAACCTTCTGCTTTAGCTAAAACATTAATAGTTTTAGCCACTTTTTGCAGCGCCGTCGGCGAGTATTGAATCAAGCTGGAGTGTTTCATAAAGGTTTCCACTCCCAGCGGTGAGGCGTAACGGGCGGCCCCCGAAGTGGGCAGCGTATGATTCGGCCCCGCTAAATAGTCTCCCACAGCTTCCGGCGTGGAGCAACCTAAGAAAATTGCTCCTGCGTGGCGGATTTGGTCGAGGAGAGCCCAAGGATCGACTACTTCGAGTTCTAAGTGTTCGGGAGCGAATTCGTTAGATAGTTCTGCCGCTGCTTTCAGGGAATCTACAACTACAACTAAACCGTAGTTGGCGATCGCCTTTTCGGTCAATATCCGACGCGGGTGTTCCGCCAACTGGCGCTCTACTTCCGCCACCACCTTTCTTGCCAATACTGAGTCTGTGGTCAGTAAAATTGCCGCTGCCATTGAATCGTGTTCAGCTTGAGCCAACATATCCGCTGCCACATATACGGGGTTGGCTAAACCATCTGCAATAATCAGCACTTCTGAGGGCCCTGCCAAAGTGTCGATGCCTACAGTCCCATAGACCAGCTTCTTTGCCAGCGTTACATAAATATTGCCGGGCCCAGTGATTAAATCTACCTTGGGGATAGTGTCTGTACCGTAGGCCAAAGCTGCGATCGCCTGTGCTCCTCCCACCCGATAAATTTCCTCGATTCCGGCTTCCTGGGCTGCCACCAGCACCGCAGGAGCGATCTTTTTCTCTGGCCCTGGGGGAGTACACATGACAATACGCGGTACCTTAGCCACCTTCGCTGGCACGGCATTCATCAGCACCGTACTGGGATAGGCCGCCTGTCCCCCAGGAACGTAAAGCCCAGCTCGGTCTACGGGTGTGTAGCGCTTGCCCAAAACTACCTCGTCTTCCCCAAACTGCACCCATGACTTAGGAATGCGCTGTCGGTGAAAAGCTTCAATCTGCTGGCAAGCCAAGCGGATTGCATCTAATAATTCTTTGGATACTTGCTGGTAGGCCGCGTCCAATTCAGACCCGCTCACCCTCAACTCTTCAACATTTAGGGAAAGGTGGTCGAATTCAGCGGTATAGTGCAGCAGAGCCTTGTCGCCTTTGCGCTTTACGGCTTGCAGCACTTCCCGTACCGTTGCCTCTTTGTGAACAACCAAGTCGTCGTGGGTGCGATCGCAGATTCGTCGCAGTTCAGCTTGTGCTTCAACCCACTGAGTTATGATTCGCAGCATGGAGATTAGGAATGCCTACCGTAGGAATTGCCCGCCAGAAGAGCGGGGGAGCGGGGAGGGGGAGGGGGGCGGAGGGGAGGGGGCAGGGGGAGAGGGAGCTGGGAGATTTTTTCACATCTGCTCCTGTGCTTCTCTGCTCCCCTGCTCTCCTCCGTCCCCGCTCTTCTGCTAACCCTTAATCCTTGTTATAGCTTAACCTAGATTTTTTGGGGAATCGCGATTTAAGGGGAAT
The DNA here is from genome assembly GCF_000180455.1 of Kamptonema sp. PCC 6506. NCBI lineage: Bacteria > Bacillati > Cyanobacteriota > Cyanophyceae > Oscillatoriales > Microcoleaceae > Kamptonema > Kamptonema sp. PCC 6506. The sequence goes on along the minus strand of NZ_CACA01000275.1, from coordinate 7,307 downwards.
AGATGTTATATTAGTTTGTCCGGTACTTTGTATTTTTAATTCAATACCAGCCAGAAATCACTGCCGACTATGCCCAATATTAAGTCCGCCATCAAACGAGTCGAAATTGCCGAGCGCAACCGACTGGAAAACAAAGCCTACAAGTCTGCTGTCAAAACTCTGATGAAGAAGTATTTGGCAGCCGTTGACACCTACGCCGCCGCTCCCACTCCCGAATCAATGGAGCAAGTACAGCAGCGGATGTCTGAGGCTTTCAGCAAAATCGACAAAGCTGTAAAGCGCGGCGTGCTACACCGCAATAATGGCGATCGCAAAAAATCTCGCTTGGCTAAGGCTCTCAAACGCAAACAGACCCCAGTTGTCAATTAAAAATTAAAAATTAAAAATTAAAAATAATTGAATTTTTAATTTTTAATTGATAGCTCTGACATACTCCTAAAAAAATAGTGCAGCTAATTGATACTCACGTTCACATCAACTTTGAGACGTTTAAAGACGATCTAGAAGCCGTGCGAGAGCGGTGGCGAGCAGCGGGAGTAGTCCGTCTAGTTCATTCTTGCGTAGAGCCGGAAGAATTTGCAGGAATTCAGGCGATCGCTAACCGCTTTGAGGAAGTATCCTTTGCCGTCGGCCTCCATCCCCTAGATGCCGACAAGTGGACGGAATCAACAGCAGAACAAATTTTAGAGCTGGCTAGTTCAGACTCTAGAGTAGTAGCGATCGGCGAAACCGGGTTGGACTTTTATAAAGCCAGCAACGCTCAGCAACAGATAGAAGCCTTTACCTCTCAACTGGCGATCGCCCAAAAGCTCAACAAACCCGTCATCATCCATTGCCGTGACGCAGCCGCGCCTATGGCCGCAATGCTGCGAGAATTTTGGCAAACTTCCGGGCCAGTTCGAGGCGTGATGCACTGCTGGGGAGGAACCCCAGAAGAAACCGAATGGTTCTTAGACCTGGGCTTCTATATCAGCTTCAGCGGGACTGTCACCTTTAAAAAAGCTGTCCAAATTCAAGAATCAGCTCGCAAAGTCAAAAGCGATCGCCTCCTGATCGAGACCGACTGCCCCTTTCTCGCCCCCGCCCCCAATCGCGGCAAACGCAACGAACCAGCCTACGTGCGCCACGTAGCCGAGGAAGTTGCTAGATTAAGAGAAGTATCCTTAGAAACTCTCTGCCAGCAAACTACCAGGAATGCCTGCGAGCTTTTTGACCTATCAGAGCACAAATAGTGCCAGAATATAGGATTGGGGATCGGCAATCAGCCCTTGAGTAAAACGGGCATTAATCTAGAAATTGTCGATGGCGCGACTTCCCCAAGAACAAAAGGTCTACAGCCTGCTAGTATCGCAATTGCGTCCTATAATTTAAAGAGAGGAAACCGCGATCGTAATGAATTGGCACTGTATCTTCAAAAATATCAAAAATCGCGAGTTCCGCTTGCGGGATTTAATCACACCAATGTCATCAATTTTAGTAGTCAATTTGGGAAAGGCTTTCCCCAAAACTGGCAGAGCAATAGAACGCAAAGCGAACATATTGTCTAGAAAATCTCTATACAGTATGTCTGCTGTCAGTTTTGGCGATTGGTGCGCCAGGGAAACTGCTACCCAAGAATCTACATATAAATATTCCATAAAAAGCAATAAGCAACAAACGACAAGTACAAGAGTCCCGTGAGGGCGTTCTTAGAAAGGCAAGAGCCACACAGTTTGAGGAAACCCATGACTAATCAGATTTACACACCACAACCCAGCTTCACCTTACCTGACCTGATCGAAATTCAGCGGGCATCATTCCGCTGGTTTCTAGAATCGGGCCTAATCGAAGAACTAGACAGCTTTTCGCCCATCACCGACTACACGGGAAAACTAGAACTCCACTTCTTAGGCAAAGACTTCAAACTCAAGCGCCCCAAATACGACGTAGACGAAGCCAAGCGTCGGGATAGCACTTATGCCGTCCAAATGTACGTCCCCACCCGCCTGATCAACAAAGAAACAGGCGAAATCAAAGAAATGGAAGTCTTCATCGGCGATTTGCCCTTGATGACAGAGCGCGGTACCTTCATCATTAACGGTGCAGAGCGAGTCATAGTCAACCAAATCGTGCGATCGCCCGGAGTCTACTACAAATCGGAAACAGACAAAAACGGTCGCCGCAGCTACAACGCCTCACTGATTCCCAACCGAGGCGCGTGGTTGAAATTTGAGACGGATAAAAACGATTTAGTGTGGGTGCGAATCGACAAAACCCGCAAACTTTCCGCCCAAGTCTTGCTCAAGGCCCTGGGCCTGTCTGATGGCGAAATCCTCGATGCTCTGCGCCACCCCGAATACTTCCAGAAAACCATAGAAAAAGAAGGTCAGTTCGGGGAAGAAGAAGCCTTAATGGAACTCTACCGCAAACTGCGACCGGGGGAACCGCCCACAGTCGCCGGGGGAGAACAACTGCTAAACTCCCGTTTCTTTGACCCCAAACGCTACGACCTCGGAAAAGTGGGACGCTACAAGCTCAACAAAAAGCTGCGCCTCTCCGTTCCCGACACCATGCGCGTGCTCACTCCCCAGGATATTCTCTCTTGCGTGGATTACCTGATTAACCTGGAATTTGATATCGGCTCTACTGATGATATCGACCACTTAGGCAATCGGCGGGTGCGTTCCGTAGGAGAACTGTTGCAAAACCAAGTCCGGGTGGGACTTAACCGCTTAGAGCGGATCATTCGGGAACGGATGACTGTGAGCGATGCTGAATCCCTGACTCCTGCTTCCCTGGTGAATCCCAAACCATTAGTAGCGGCAATTAAGGAATTCTTCGGGAGTTCCCAGCTATCGCAGTTCATGGATCAGACTAATCCCCTTGCGGAACTGACCCACAAACGCCGACTTTCAGCCTTGGGCCCCGGCGGTTTGACCAGGGAAAGAGCGGGTTTTGCGGTGCGCGACATTCACCCCTCCCACTACGGCCGGATTTGCCCGATTGAAACCCCGGAAGGGCCCAATGCGGGTTTGATTGGTTCCTTGGCAACTCACGCGCGGGTGAATCCCTACGGATTTTTGGAAACGCCGTTTTATCCAGTGGAAAAAGGGCGAATATTGCGCGATCGCGCCCCTGCTTACATGACTGCGGACGAGGAAGATGACCTCCGCGTTGCCCCCGGTGATATTCGTACTGATGCTGAGGGGAATATTCAAGGGGATTCCGTACCCGTGCGCTATCGTCAGGAGTTCACGACTACGACTCCCATGCAGGTAGACTATGTGGCCGTGTCTCCCGTGCAGATTGTCTCCGTGGCAACTTCCCTGATTCCCTTCCTCGAACACGATGACGCTAACCGGGCGCTGATGGGCTCGAATATGCAGCGGCAAGCAGTACCTTTGTTGTTGCCAGAACGCCCCTTAGTGGGGACGGGTTTGGAAGCTCAAGCGGCGCGAGATTCTGGGATGGTGGTGGTTTCTAAGTTTGATGGGGAAGTGGTCTATATTGACGCTACTCGGATTATTGTCAAGAGCATTAAGCCCGGTGTCGTTGAGGAAGAAGTGCATTTTAGCATTCGCGACTATAGCGATTTGCGTTCCAAAAATCCCCATGCTTTTAAGGCAAAATATGCCGGTTTTATCGAGTACGAACTTCAGAAATATCAGCGTTCAAACCAAGATACTTGTCTCAATCAGCGGCCGCTGATTTATGAAGGAGATTTTGTGGTGGCCGGGCAGGTGCTAGCGGATGGCTCTTCTACGGAGGGGGCAGAGTTGGCTCTGGGTCACAATATCTTAGTAGTTTATATGCCTTGGGAAGGCTACAACTATGAAGATGCGATGCTCATTTCCGAGCGCTTAGTTTATGAAGATGTTTATACTTCCATTCACATTGAGAAGTATGAAATCGAAGCTCGACAAACTAAACTGGGGCCTGAAGAAATTACCCGCGAAATTCCGAATGTGGGGGAAGATTCCCTTAGACAATTAGACGAACAAGGCATTATCCGTAAGGGTGCCTGGGTAGAAGCTAGCGATATTTTGGTGGGGAAAGTTACGCCCAAGGGGGAAAGCGACCAACCGCCAGAGGAGAAGTTATTGCGGGCAATTTTCGGGGAGAAGGCCCGCGATGTCCGAGATAATTCTCTGCGAGTTCCCAATGGGGAAAAGGGGCGCGTCGTGGACGTGCGGGTATTTACGCGCGAACAGGGCGATGAATTGCCACCGGGGGCGAATATGGTGGTACGGGTGTACGTGGCCCAGAAACGCAAGATCCAAGTGGGAGATAAAATGGCGGGGCGACACGGGAATAAAGGTATCGTCTCTCGGATTTTGCCGAAGGAAGATATGCCTTATTTGCCCGATGGCCGGCCCGTAGATATCGTCCTCAATCCTTTGGGCGTACCGTCGCGGATGAACGTGGGCCAGATTTTTGAATGCCTGTTGGGATGGGCGGGTGAGAATTTGGGCTTGCGGTTTAAGATCGTGCCTTTTGATGAAATGCACGGGGCTGAGAAATCGCGGGAAAGCGTACACGGCAAGTTACGGGAAGCGCGGGAGAAAACGGGTAAGGGTTGGATTTTTGATGAAAATCATCCAGGGAAATCTACTGTTTTTGACGGACGGACTGGGGAGGCTTTCGATCGCCCGATTACTGTGGGCGTGGCTTATATGCTCAAGCTGGTTCACTTGGTTGATGATAAGATTCACGCCCGGTCTACGGGGCCCTATTCTTTGGTCACTCAACAACCTTTGGGTGGTAAAGCACAGCAAGGAGGTCAACGGTTTGGAGAGATGGAAGTATGGGCGCTGGAGGCCTTTGGCGCGGCTTATACTTTGCAGGAACTTTTAACTGTGAAGTCCGATGATATGCAGGGACGCAATGAGGCCTTGAATGCGATCGTTAAGGGTAAGGCGATACCGCGCCCTGGTACGCCGGAATCCTTTAAGGTGCTAATGCGCGAGTTGCAGTCTTTGTGTTTGGACATTGCAGTTCACAAGGTAGAGACTGCGGAGGATGGATCTTCACGAGATGCAGAGGTCGATTTGATGGCTGATGCTCTTGGGAGGCGATCGCCCTCTCGGCCTACTTACGAATCGATTTCTAGAGATGAAATTGAAGACGAAATGTAGAAAATAGTTAACTGTTAACTGTTAACTGTTAACTGTTAGGTTTCTTAGTAGTAGGGACTTTAGTCGCTTGTCTTTCTAGAATTGAGCGACTAAAGTTACTAAGAGTTTGAGGGAGGACAGCATTGTGAGTTTTTTAGTAATATAGCAACCGCTGTTGTCGGTTAGGACGTTCTGATTTACACCAAACTCGCTGATTCTATTCCCTGCTTCCCCTGCTTTCCTTTCTTCCCCTAGTCCCTAGCCCCTAGCCCTGAGCATCGTAACCGCCAAGGCAGTTGCTATAACTAACAAATTTAAGGAGTAAATATGGCTAAATTAGAACAAAGATTTGACTACGTTAAAATTGGATTGGCTTCTCCCGAACGGATACGACAATGGGGAGAAAGAACTTTACCAAACGGTCAAATAGTAGGGGAAATTATAAAACCAGAGACCATAAATTACAGAACATTAAAACCCGAAATGGACGGCTTGTTTTGCGAGCGGATATTCGGGCCGGCAAAGGATTGGGAATGCCATTGTGGTAAATACAAAAGAGTCAGACACAGAGGCATTGTCTGCGAAAGATGCGGTGTCGAAGTCACTGAATCTCGCGTCCGCAGACACCGGATGGGCTTTATTAAATTAGCAGCTCCAGTTGCCCATGTTTGGTATCTCAAAGGTATTCCTAGTTACATGGCAATTTTGTTAGATATGCCCTTGCGGGATGTCGAACAAATTGTCTATTTCAACGCTTATGTAGTTCTCAACGCCGGCAATGCCGATAATCTTACTTACAAACAACTGCTGGCTGAGGATGCTTGGCTAGAAATCGAAGACCAACTCTACAGCGAAGACTCGGAGTTGTCCGGCGTAGAAGTTGGTATTGGTGCAGAAGCATTGCAAACTTTACTGCAAAACATCAACTTAGAATCAGAAGCAGAACAGTTGCGAGAAGATATTGCCGGCGCAAAGGGTCAGAAGCGGGCAAAACTAATTAAGCGCCTGCGGGTGATTGACAACTTCATTGCTACTGGCTCAAAACCAGAATGGATGGTGTTATCAGTAGTTCCCGTCATTCCCCCCGACTTGCGACCGATGGTGCAACTAGATGGGGGTCGGTTTGCTACTAGCGACCTTAACGATCTCTATCGCCGCGTAATTAACCGCAACAATCGCCTCGCGCGACTCCAAGAAATTCTCGCCCCAGAAATCATCATCCGCAACGAAAAGCGGATGCTGCAAGAAGCTGTGGACGCGCTGATTGACAATGGTCGTCGGGGACGCACAGTAGTGGGAGCAAATAACCGCCCGCTGAAGTCCCTCTCAGACATCATTGAAGGGAAACAGGGGCGCTTCCGGCAAAACTTGCTGGGTAAACGGGTTGACTACTCTGGTCGTTCCGTGATCGTAGTCGGGCCCAAGCTGAAAATCCATCAATGCGGCTTACCCAGGGAAATGGCGATCGAACTGTTCCAGCCTTTCGTCATCCACCGCCTGATCCGTCAAGGATTAGTCAACAATATCAAAGCAGCGAAGAAGTTGATCCAGCGCAGCGATCCTTCAGTGTGGGACGTGCTCGAAGAAGTGATCGAAGGGCATCCAGTGCTGCTTAACCGGGCTCCAACCCTTCACCGCTTAGGAATTCAAGCTTTTGAGCCAATTTTAGTAGAAGGGAGAGCAATACAATTACACCCCTTAGTTTGTCCCGCATTCAACGCCGACTTTGATGGCGACCAAATGGCCGTTCACGTACCTCTATCTCTAGAGTCTCAAGCAGAAGCAAGACTGCTAATGCTGGCTTCTAATAATATCTTGTCACCAGCGACAGGACGGCCAATCGTAACGCCTTCTCAAGATATGGTGCTCGGTTGCTACTACTTGACAGCGGAGAATCCCCAGACCCAAAAAGGGGCGGGTCGTTATTTCGCTAATTTTAACGATGCAGTTATTGCCTACGAACAGGGGGTAATTCATCTCCATTCTTACATCTGGGTGCGCTTTGACGGTGCAGTGGAAAATGTGGAGGCGGAGGGCGATCCGAAGGTTGAAAATTTGGCGAACGGTACTGTAAGTAAAGAGTACAAATTCCGTAGGGTAAGGGAAGACAAGGATGGGGTGATGCTTTCTCAATACATCCGCACGACAGCGGGGAGAATTATTTATCACCAAACAATTGAGTCGGCAATTAATAGTTAATTGTTAACGGTTAAC
>NZ_CACA01000276.1:0-13514 GCF_000180455.1 Kamptonema sp. PCC 6506 | reverse complement strand
CCTTCTTCCTTCTACTTATCACTTCTAGAAATCATTCTTTGGAGAGATGCTAACTACACTGACAATCAAGTATACAAAGTTCTACCAAAGTAAATAGGCTGTGAGAACGAGGGAAGATAGGAGAGTTTGGACTTTTGAGATTGCTTGGTTGCACTCGCAACGCTAAACCCTGCCGGTATGATACGCCAACGCGGTTTTGAGGCGAGAAGAGTAGAAAACTTTCCCCGCTAAAGAGGCTAAATATGCTGAAGCTAAAAATAGACTCCCGATCGCGGCCCTACGGCGTTGCTGTCTTCACGGTGGCTGTGTCATTTATGCTGACACTAGCTCTGAAGCCGCTGTTGCAAGGGAGCATTTTCGGTGTATTTTTCGGTGCTGTGGCAGTAAGTGCCTGGTATGGAGGTCTGGGGCCGGGACTGCTAGCGTCGCTTCTGTCCGCAATACTTAGCGTTTATTTCTTTTTACCGCCAGCTTTTTCCCTCACCCTTAGCGGTTTAGCTGCCATTGTCCGGCTGAGTATGTTCTTGGTGGTGACGATGACGATCGCTTCCTTGACTGCGGAACTGCAAACAGCTAAAAAGCGGGTAGAAGTGATGCTCTCAAAGCTCAAGCTGAGCGAAGAACGCTACCGTCACCTACTTGACACTGCCAGTGAAGGTATCTTGACAATTGACACTTTGGGACGCACAGATTATGTTAACCAGCGGATGGCAGAAATGCTGAGCTATAGCAGGGAAGAAATACTCGGCCAATACGTTTTTGAGTTCGCTGATGAGGTAGCAAGAGGGCAAATTGTGGAGCATTTGGAGCGAGTTAAGCAGGGAAAGAGCGATCGCGCACATTTGCGGTTTCGCCGCCGCGATGGTTGCGAACTATGGGCACTTGTCTCTAGCAGTTCCATTAAAGATGATACTGGCTCCTTCAAAGGTGCATTTGCTGCGATCGCAGACATCACAGAACTTAAGCAAACATCAGAAGCACTGCGGGAGAGCGAAGAGCGGTTTCGTCAGGTGACAGACAATATATCAGATGTCTTTTGGGTCGCCGACCTCGCAAAGCGAGAATTACTCTATGTCAGTCCCGCCTACGAAAAAATCTGGGGACGCAGTTGCGAAAGTTTACAAGCTAATTTTATCGAATCGCTCGAGAGCATTCACCCTGAAGATCGCGATCGCGTCCAAGCAAAATTTTTCCAGACAGTGCTACAGGGACAATACGACGAAGAATTCCGCATCCTGCGACCCGACGGCTCAGTGCGTTGGGTACGCGATCGCGGTTTTCCTATTAAGAATAAACAGGGAGAAACCCACCGCGCCGCTGGCGTTATCGAAGACATCACCGAGCGCAAACAAGTCGAGTCAGAACTTAAAAATCAACAAAAATGGCTCGAAGAAATGCTCAACTTTTTGCCATCTCCAATATTATTAGTCGAACCAGAAACGGCAAAAGTAACATTTGCAAATATTGCCGCTAACGTCATGGCCGGTGGAGAATTTCCCAAGAATCGACCCGCAGAAAAATATCACACTATTTATTACTGTACTGACGCATCGGGAGAGCGAATTCCTGACGATCGAATGCCAGGAGTACGGGTAGCGCGGGGGGAACACCTGGATGGGTTCGAGTTTAACTGGCATACCCCAGGAGGCATCCGCTCGATCGTTGCCTTTGGCGATACTTTGCCTGCTATGCACGGTCATCCGCCTACTTCCGCCTTATTATTTCAAGATATTACCAAGCTTAAAATCGCAGAAGTAGAAATCCGTAGATTCAACGAAAACCTGGAAGCAGCAGTAAAAGAGCGTACCCTGCAACTGCAAGCAGTTAACTCCGAACTCGAATCTTTTTGCTATTCCGTTTCCCACGATTTGCGAGCCCCCCTGCGCCACATTAGCGGTTTTGTAGAATTGCTACTCAAGCGCAACAACTCAAATTTAGATGAAACTAGCCACCGCTATCTCAATACCATAGCTCATACAGCCAAACAAGCAGGAATTCTAGTCGATGACTTACTCGCTTTTTCCCGCATGGGTCGCGCCGAAATGCACTGCATGGCTGTGAATATGGAACTTTTGATTAAAGAAGTGAAGCACGAATTTGAACCCGAAACAAATGGCAGAGATATCCAGTGGCAAATACAGCCTAATTTACCTCTAGTTAATGGTGATATTTCCATGCTACGTTTGGCATTACGGAATTTGATTGAAAATGCGTTAAAGTACACTCGGACGCAGCCTCAAACTATCATTGAAATCGGTTATGTGTCGGATTATTGTAAATTACCAAGTTCTGAGTTGACTTGGGCGGCATTAGCTGACAATCTAAAATATTATAACTTGGATAAAGAAAGCGTTGGTCTAAAATCTAAAATCCCAAATCCACAATACCAGGAGGATATGGCTATTTTCTCAATCCGTGATAACGGCGTAGGATTTGATATGCGATACGTTCACAAACTCTTTGGTGTGTTTCAAAGACTCCATAGCGAACAAGAGTTTGAGGGAACTGGCATTGGTCTAGCCAATGTCAGAAGAATCATTTATCGGCATGGCGGTGAAACCTGGGCACAAGGTACTGTAGGTGTCGGAGCGACTTTCTACTTTTCCCTACCAAGGTTACAGGGAGAGGTTGAATAATGGAAGAATTAAAGCGAATTTTGCTAGTTGAAGATAGCGGTAATGATGTTGAGTTAACACTGGTCGCCCTGGCAGAAAATCATCTTGCTAATGAGGTTATAGTAGTACGGGACGGTGAAGAAGCACTGGATTATCTTTATCAGAAGGGAATTTTTAAGCTGCGGATGGGAGGTCATCCTGTTGTAGTATTATTGGATTTGAAGTTGCCGAAAGTGGACGGTTTGGAAGTGCTAGCACAAATCAAATCTGACCCGGAATTGAAAAGAGTTCCTGTCGTGATGTTAACCTCTTCCCGCGAAGAGCAAGATGTGATTAAAAGTTATGATTTAGGAGCCAATGGTTATGTGGTAAAGCCTGTTGATTTCCGCGAGTTTGTTGATGCTATTAAAGAATTGGGGCTGTTTTGGGCGGTGGTGAATGAGCCACCTCCGGGAGCTGTACCTGCTCGCAGAAGTAATGGTTAAAGGAATAAGTTTTTTGTTGGCAAAAGAGAATAGTTATGTTAGGAATAAGAGAGTAAGCCTCTGTCCTTCTAATAATATCAATTCTCCCAATTATTGAGACAATCTGCATTGTTGAGTTAACTTCAGAAGATCGACTTCCTGCCTCCTGCCTCTAATGTTGCATAATTTTGGATAATTGGCATAAAAAGGGGTGGATAGAGATGTTAAAAACCGCTCGATGAAAGTTAATTTGTGTTTACAATCAACAACTAACCCTAGTAAAATAAAATCGTGAAAACGCTAAATATCCTGTTACTAGAAGATAGCATTCTCGATGCAGAACTAATTGAAGAATACCTCATTGAAGGCGGAATCAAGTGTTATTTAAAACGGGTGGAAACCCGACTTGATTTCATCGAGGCAATTGAAAAAGACTCTTTCGATCTAATTCTGGCAGATTATTCGTTACCTTCTTTTGATGGGATATCAGCATTAGCAATCGCACAAGCTAGATGTTCTGATGTGCCGTTTATTTTCGTTTCTGCTACCTTGGGCGAAGAACTAGCTGTGGAAACTTTGAAAAATGGCGCTACTGATTATGTCGTAAAAGAAAGGTTGGGGCGGCTCGTGCCTGCTGTAAAGCGAGCGCTGCGGGAAGCCCAAGAGCGGCGCGATCGCCTCTTAGCGGAAGCAGCAAGACAGGAAAGTGAAGAGCGATTTGAGATCATGGCGGATACAGCGCCAGTGATGATTTGGATGTCCGATACCGATAAGCTCTGCGATTATTTTAACAAGCCCTGGCTGGAATTTACGGGCAGAACTTTAGCAGAAGAAATAGGCAATGGCTGGGCCCAAGGCGTTCACCCCGACGATGTGGAGCGTTGTCTAGATACTTATACCACTGCCTTTGACGCAAGGCTTGATTTTAAGATTGAGTACCGCTTAAAGCGGTTTGACGGTGAATACCGGTGGCTTTTAGATACGGCAATTCCCCGGTTTAATGCTGACGGTACCTTTGTCGGCTACATTGGTTCTTGTATAGATATCAGCGATCGCATTCAGGCAGAATACGAACGGGCAAACGCTCTAGCCGCTACTCAAGCAACAGCAAACGCTCTAGCTGCCTCAGAAGCACGCTACCGCGCGATCGGCGAGTCAATCCCCTTCGGAGTCTGGATTTGCAATCCCAACGGCAGTATCAACTACCTCAGCGACTCATTTTTGGAGTTGATTGGAATGACTCTGGAAGAATGCCAGAAATCAGGCCTATCAGGTAAATTACCACCCGCAGATGTCGATCGCACTTGCTCAGAATGGAGAGAGTGCATTAATAGCGGTAGCGTTTGGGATTGCGAACACAAATTCTTAGGTATTGATGGCAATTACCACACCATCTTAAGTCGGGGAGTCCCCGTGCGCGACAGTTCCGGCGCGATCGCTAACTGGGTAGGAATCAATCTGGACATCACCGAGCGCAAGCAAACAGAAGCGGCGCTACAAAAGGCTAGCCAAGAAATAGTCAACATTCTCGAAAGCATTGGCGACGGTTTTGCCAGCTTCGATGGAGAGTGGCGCTACACTTACATTAACCGCAAAGGCGAAGAGATTTTAGGCAAGCAGCGATCGCAGATTTTGGGCAAAATTGTGTGGGAAGTATTTCCCGAGTTAAAAGATACACCCTACTACGAGCAAATCCTGCAAGCCAAAGCCGAGAACCTAAACTTTGAGTACGAACACCTTTTCCCACCCTTAGATAACAGGTGGTTTGCCTTGCGCTGGCATCCAACTCCAGAAGGAATGTGCGTTTATTTCCAAGATATAACAGAACGCAAGCTGACAGAAGCAGCACTGAGAGCAACTGAGGAAAAGCTGAAGAGTTTTGTAGCTGCTGCCTCTATTGGCATTGTGTTTGCTGATATTTATGGCAGTATTACTGATGCTAACGCTGAATTTTTGCGAATAGTTGGTTACAGCCGCGAACACTTGCGCCGAGGTGAATTGCGCTGGACTGAGATTACCCCGCCAGAATATCTGCCCCTAGATGAGCAAAGTATCAAGGAGGGAAAAAAGACTGGTGTTTCCCCTCCCTACGAAAAAGAATATATCCGCTCTGATGGCAGCCGCGTTCCGGTTTTAATCGGTTTTATTTTAGTAGGAGAACAGCGTGAAGAGTCAGTTGCCTTCATTCTCGATTTGACTGAACGCAAACAGTTAGAAGCCGCACTGCACCAAAGAGCGGAAGAATTACTACAAGCAAATCGGCTCAAAGATGAGTTTCTGGCAACTTTATCTCACGAATTGCGAACGCCTCTAAATGCGATGCTGGGTTGGACTCAACTACTGCGATCGCGGAAATTTGACGAAGAAAAGACAGCCCGCGCCTTAGAAACCATTGACCGCAACACTAAGTCACTGGCGGCGCTGATCGAGGATTTGCTAGATGTTTCACGGATTATTACCGGCAAATTACGCCTGAATCTGCGGTTAGTAGATTTGGTCTCGGTGGTGGAAGCAGCGATCGAAACGGTAATCCCTGCGGCGCAAGCCAAGTCAATTCAAATCATACCTTTACTGGATGAAAGAATTGAGAGGATCTCAGGCGATAGCAGCCGTTTGCAGCAAGTGATCTGGAATCTGCTCTCGAATGCGATTAAGTTTACCCCCAACGGCGGCTGCGTAACCATCGCCATCCATAGAGTTGGTAGTGAGTTAGAAGGGAATTTTTGCGCTGAAATTGAGGTGACAGATACCGGACAAGGAATTAACCCTGAATTTTTGCCTCACGTTTTCGACCGTTTCAGTCAAGCGGACAGCACTACTACGCGATCGTACAGCGGATTGGGACTGGGATTAGCAATCGTCCGTCACTTGGTGGAACTGCACGGTGGTACTGTCAAAGCTGACTCTCAAGGAAGTGGCAAAGGATCTGCATTTACAGTTAGATTGCCCCTTCCTGAGAGGAAGAAGATTGAGGGGGTAGGAGTAGAAACAGCTTCCCTACCCCTCCCCATCCCTCCCCAATCCTCAACCGATGCCCCTCTTCAAGGGTTACGGGTATTAGTTGTAGACGATGAGGTAGATTCGCGGGAGTTTGTACGTACAGTCTTAGAAGGTTCTGGGGCAGAGGTGACAACCTCTGCATCCGCACAGGAAGCACTTGAAGCGATTAAAATTTTGAAGCCAGATGTAATGTTGAGCGATATTGGGATGCCTGTAGAAGATGGGTATGCTTTAATCCGTCAAGTAAGGGCACTTTCCGATATCGCCGATATCCCGGCGGCGGCTTTGACGGCTTATGCTAGATCGGAGGATCGGGCGCGATCGCTACGGGAAGGTTTTCAGATCCACTTGCCTAAACCTCTGGATTCTAATGAATTGGTGGCAGTGGTGGTAAGTCTTGCAGGCCGTTTAAAAAGTAAGTAGAAGGAAGAAGGAAGAAGGAAGAAGGATTTAGTTATCTAGGAAAGAAGGAAGAAGGATTTAGTTATCTAGGAGAGAAGGAATAATGTTTATACAGTCAGCTTTTTAGCTATCCCGATCTTATATTATGTCCGGTTAAATACTTGTCATTTTAAATACTTGTCATTGCGAGCGAAGCGAAGCAATCGCAGAGACTAGGCGATTGCTTCGCTTCGCTCGCAATGACAGTAAGTAATTTGCTGGACATAATCTTATGTTTAATTAGGTGGATTTACTTATAATTTCTAAGACTGAACGCGATTCCCATAAGTTAAGCCGCAAATAGCCGCTAATAGCAACCAACCTATAGTATTTACTCGTAAATCAAACAATGTTACATCTACAGTATTAAAGATCGTACAAGCCGCAAAAGCGACAAGATAACTAAAGAAAATAATTCTATCTTGCTCTGCTAATATGGGAGATTGTAAGTGCATATCTCCGGTCAAATAATTTTCATTTTTTGCTAAGGGCGATTTGACTAATAACAATATCCCTTGAGCAAAAATCCAACCTACTAAACCACATAAAAACAGTGTTGCGGGTATGCCTGTTTCAGCAGTTAACATCAGAAATAAATTGTGAGGATGGCCCAGCCATCTGTGCATTTGTGCTTCATAAAGAGGTGTAAAATTTCGCAGTCCCCAACCAGTCCAAGGACGTTGCTGAGTCATATTCCAGGCAAATTCCCACTGAGTTTTTCGCAGTGTAGCTACAGGACGATTTTGATACATTTGATCGGTGAGTCTTCCCCAAATAAAATAGGGAACAATCTCCCGCAGCCATTTTCTTACTGGTTCGGGCCCAAATGCTGACCACAAAATGCCCCCAGTTGCACTAATAACAAGTGCAACTAAAGTTCGCCAACCTAGATAAAGTGCAAAAGCAAGACTTGCCAGAATAGCTAGTCCCCAAGCATTGCGGGAATTAGTTAAGATTAAAGCCGCAGCATTTCCGATTACGACGATACTTAGAAAGGGTAATTGGTAATTGGTAATTGGTAATTGGTAATTGGTGATTGGTAATTGGTAATTGGTAATTGGTGATTGGTAATTGGTAATTGGTAATTGGTGATTGGTGATTGGTAATTGGTGATTGGTAATTGTGTTTGATTCTGAATTTAGGAATGATAAATCAGTCTTCTCTTTTTCCTCTTCTTTCTTCCCTCTTCCTTCTTCCTTCTTCCCTAGCCCCTAGCCCCTAGCCCCTAGCCCCTTCTTCTATTGTTACATAAGTTAATCAGTAGACATCACCAAGTCTACAATCTTTTTAAGATACGTTTGGCGTACCCCTAAACTTGATATGCTAATGCCTTGATCGCATTACGGGCGTATGAATGGGAGAACATAAACGCATTGGCATCCTCACCAGTGGAGGAGATTGTGCAGGCTTAAACGCTGTAATTCGAGCAGTGGTTTACCGCGCAACGGGAACATATAATTGGGAAGTTCTAGGAATTCGTCAAGCCACTAACGGATTGATGAACCGTCCTCCACAGGCAATTTCCCTCGATATTGAAAAAGTTGACCCTTGGCTCACGGCTGGCGGTACAATGCTAGGCACGACAAATAAGGGAGATCCTTTTGCATTTCCCATGCCTGATGGCAGCTTGTGCGATCGCACCGCCGATATCATTGAAGGCTATAATCAACTCGGACTAGATGCCTTAATTGGCATTGGCGGTGACGGCAGTCTAGCAATTCTCCAGCGAATTGCTCAACAAGGCAATATCAACTTAGTTGCTATTCCTAAAACTATTGATAATGATGTTGGAATTACCGAACGTTCCATCGGTTTTGATACCGCAGTTAATATTGCCACAGAAGCATTAGATCGCTTGCATTTCACCGCCGCTAGCCATTCGCGGGTGATGATTATGGAAGTCATGGGACGGGATGCTGGACACATTGCAATTAGTGCCGGCATTGCTGGGGGTGCAGATGTAATTCTCATTCCTGAAATTCCTTACACATTATCTAATATCTGTGCCAAAATCCAAGAACGCCAAGAACAGGGAAAAAACTACTGCTTAATTATTGTCGCTGAGGCCGTCCGCACTGAAGAAGGCGAACAAGTGATACATACAAATCGCTTAGGACAGCGCAGATTAGGGGGAATTGGTCAGCATTTAGCTGATGCAATTTCTGAATGTAGCGGTGCGGAAACGCGAGTAACTGTTTTGGGACATATTCAACGCGGGGGAACTCCTTCGCCGCTAGAAAGATTAATTGCTTCAGCTTTTGGCGTGGCCGCAGTTGATTTAATTGCTGAGGGGAAATATGACCAGATGGTAACTTGGCAAAAGCGAGAAGTGGTTAGCGTTCCGCTTAGCGATGCGATCGCGAAATACAGTGCAGTCAATCCCAAAGGTACTCTAGTTAAAACGGCTCGCGGACTTGGAATCTGTCTAGGTGATTGAAAATTGGTTTAGATGTAAAAAAAATAAACGCAGATAGATTTGATAATCATCTGCGTTCATCTGCGATTAATCATTAATTAATTAGCCGCCTGCAACAGCAGGGACGATGCTAACTTCATCTCCGTCTTTGAGTTCAGTCTTTGAGCCATCCAAAAAGCGGATATCTTCGCTATTAACGTAGAAGTTCAAAAATCTGCGGGGTTCACCTTGTTCGTCACAGAGGCTTTTTTTGATGCCGGGACAATTGGTTTCTAGTGCTTCAATCAGTTCGACAATGTTGCCGCCTCCACACTCAATAGTGGCTTGATTGTTGGTGAATTTTTGCAAGGGTGTGGGAATTAAAACTTTGACAGTCATGGTTTGTTGTTGGTTGTTAGTTGTTGGTTGTTAGTTGTTACTTGTTAGTTGTTGGTTGTAGTTGTATTTTCCAATTAACCACTAACCACTAACCATTAACAACTAACAAATGATAATTAGACGCTCACTTCTTGCCATTCTAAGCGATCGAGCGTCCGAGCACGTTCTAGGGCACGCTCAAATGCTTCTAATTTCGGCTCTAGGGTAATCGGTTCGCCGATGTATCCTTGGACGGCTTCTTGGGTTTTCAAGCCGTTGCCGGTGATGTAGGCGACGGTGGTTTCTTCGGGGTCAATTTTGCCAGCTTCTACGAGTTTTTTCAAGACTGCGATCGTAGTTCCGCCTGCGGTTTCGGTGAAGATACCTTCAGTTTCCGCTAATAATTTCATGCCTTCGATGATTTCGGCATCGCTGACGGATTCGATGTTACCGCCTGTTTTCCGGGCAATTTCTAAGGCGTAGATGCCGTCTGCGGGGTTGCCGATCGCGATCGATTTAGCAATTGTATTCGGCTTGACTGGCGTTACGAAATCCCGTTCTTCGCGGAATGCTTGAGCGATCGGCGAACAACCGTCTGCTTGAGCTCCGCTAAACCGCACTTTCTTACCTTCCACTAACCCGACTTCTGTAAATTCTTGAAAACCTTTGTAAATTTTAGTGAAGAGGGAGCCAGAAGCTAAGGGAGCGACGATGTGATCTGGCAATTGCCAGCCTAACTGTTCGGCTACTTCATAGCCAAGAGTTTTAGAACCCTCGGAGTAGTAGGGACGCAGGTTGATATTGACAAATCCCCAGCCGTGTGTATTGGCTACTTCACAGCAGAGGCGGTTAACTTGGTCGTAGTTGCCGTGAACTGCCATTACCGTTGGGTTGTAGATCAGAGTGCCTAATATTTTGCCCGCTTCCAAGTCGGAGGGGATGAAGACACAACAATCTAGACCGGCATGGGCTGCGATCGCCGCTGTAGAATTAGCTAAGTTGCCAGTGCTAGCACAGGAAACAGTAGTAAAACCCAATTCTCTAGCTCTACTAAGAGCGACTGACACCACTCTATCTTTGAAGCTGAGAGTGGGCATATTGACAGCATCATTTTTAATATAAAGATTTTTTAGACCCAGGCGGCGAGCTAAACGGTGAGACTTAAGCAAGGGAGTCATACCCGTGCCGACATCAATAACATTATCTGTAGCGACTGGTAAAAAGGAGCGGTAGCGCCAAATCGAGTTAGGGCCAGCTTCGATAGTTTGGCGGGAAACGGTGCGACGAATAGCATCGTAGTCGTATTTAACCTCCAGCGGCCCAAAACACAGGTCGCAAACGTGCTTAGCTTCGAGTTCATACTCTGCGCCACATTCTTTGCACTTGAGGCTGACAGCAGTTGCTGATGTGGATTTGGTTTTGGTTGCTTGGGTCATGGGTGGACTCCCTACTTTCTACGGTGGTTTTCGACTCTGTGTGGATAGTAACACGAGCTCAAAATGTTGTCAAACATACCCGACAAAAAAAGTCGGGTATAGTTTTATTCAAATTTAAAAGATGAGCTTGGTAGCTAAAACTTCAAGGCGAAAGCCTTATTAAATCAATACTTCAGAAAATTCTGTAACGAGAATGACAAAAAAGAGATATTGTATCTAGTTGACTTCATCCCCCTCCGATCGATTAAAAATTAAAAATTGTAGGCTTTAATTTTTAATTTTTAATTTTTAATTGATTAAGTTGCCCCCATCCCCCCCTGCTCCCCCCTCTCCCCCGCTCCCCATCCCCCATCTCCGTATCTCCCGCATCCCCTTAGAGAGAGGTATTATTGAGCAATCGCCCTCTAAAGATTGGCAGTGAAAGATTTCTCCTGAGTTCCGGCTTTAGGACTAATCGTGGAGAAGCATATATACTGAGCAAGCCTTTTCTCTCACTGTCAACCTGAATACAGATATGACAGGAGTATCCAGGCAGGAAAAAAGATGAAACTTCGTCATAAGACACTATTAATAATTGGTGTTACCCTCGCTGGATTAACTAGCGTTCTTTACTTGACATCCTCAACAATCCTTCTGAGGAGTCTCAAGAAAGCCGAAGAACAGGAAGCTCGTCAAGTTGTCAATGGAGTGCTGAGCGTATTTAGCCAAACGGAAAGTGACTTTAACTCCCGCTTTGCTGATTGGTCAGCGTGGGATGACACATATACTTTTATTCAAGATGCTAACAAAGAATATATTAACTCGAATTTAGCGCCCGAAGCGCTAGGAAACTTAAACGTCAATCTTTCCTTGTTTATTAATACTTCTGGAAAGACGATCTACGGTACTGGTTTTGACACCAAAAAGGGCGAAAATACACCGATACCAGAGATATTAAAATCTCACCTAAATGTTAACGATCTTCTGTTAAAACATCCCACCCCCCAAAGCAAGCGTTCCGGCATTATTCTGCTGCCTTCAGGGCCGATGCTGATTACTTCACAACCGATTGTAAATACTCAAGGAACAGGCCCAATCCGAGGTACGCTTATCTTTGGTCGAAATCTAGATGCTACTGCCATTAATCGGTTGTCTAAAATTACCCGCTTTCCCCTCACCGTTCATAGTATTAATGAGCCTCAGCTACCAGCAGACTTCAAAGTTGTACGAAATACTCTATCTGATAAAAAACCAATTTTAGTAAGCCCAATAAATGAAAATTCACTTGCAGGATACGCCCTACTGAAAGATATTTATGGTCAACCAGCACTACTATTGCAAGTGAATATCCCTAGAGAAATCTATCAGCAAGGTCAAAGGAGCTTACATTATTTGCTTGCCTCTGTAGTCCTAGTGGGGGTAGGGTTTAGCGGCTGTATTATACTGCTATTAGAGCGCCAAGTCTTGTCTAGATTGAGCTATCTAACACGAGGGGTGAACCGGATTAGCACTAGCAAAGACCTCTCGCTCCGCTTGTCTGTGGCTGGTAGAGATGAATTATCGAGCCTTGGTAGCACTATTAATGGAATGCTAGCGGAGATCGAGCAAGCTGAGAGCGAACAAATAGAGGAAAGAGCACGCTATCGCGCTGTAGTTGAGCAGGCCTCGGATAGTATTTTTTTGTTTGATGCTAAAACTAAACGCATTTTAGAAGCTAATACAGCTTTTATAAATTTACTGGGCTATACTCTTAATGATATTTTGAATCTCACTGTTTACGATATTACTGTTCACGATAAAGATACAGTTAACCGCAATATTGAGCTGTTGATCAGAAGAAAACAGCGCAGGCTAGGCGAAGTGATTTACTGCCGCCGAGATGGTTCTCTTGTTGATGTTGAAGTGAATGCTAATTTAATTTCTTACGGCGGTAGAGAAATTATTTGTACCGTTGTCCGCGATATTACTGACCGCAAACGGGTACTAGAGGAAATGTATAAGGCTAAAGAGGCTGCTGAAGCTGCCAATTTAGCCAAGAGCCAATTTCTTGCTAACATGAGTCACGAGTTGAGAACTCCCCTCAACGCGATCATTGGCTATAGCGAGATGTTGCAAGAGGATGCTGAAGATTTAGGTGAGGAAGAATTTGTTTGCGATGTGAAAAATATTTACAAAGCAGGCAAGCATTTACTGGGATTGATTGACGAAATTCTGGACTTGTCTAAGATTGAAGCAGGCAGGATGGAGATGGAGTTGATGACGTTTGATGTGAGGGCTACGATCCGAGATGTAGTAGCAACTGTTGAGCCACTATTGATCAAAAATGCTAATCGCCTGAATGTACAGTATGGAGAAGATATTGGATTTATGCACTCAGACCAAACGAAAGTGCGACAGATTTTGTTTAATTTACTCAGTAATGCGGCTAAGTTTACTCATGATGGTACGATTTCGCTGACTGTGAGTAGGGAAAGAGTAGCAATTGAATCAGAAAAATTGAAAGATAGGGAATCAGATGTTGAAAATGATTTATCTAAAACTTTAATCGCTGATTATGATTTTTTAATTTTTAATTGCACTGATACTGGTATCGGCATGAGTTCAGAGCAGTTGCAAAGGCTATTTCAACCTTTTATGCAGGCAGATCCTTCAACTACACGCAAATACGGTGGTACTGGTTTGGGGTTGGCGATCGCAAAGAAGTTCTGCGAGATGATGGGAGGAGAGATTACAGTAAAAAGTGAGTTGGGTAAGGGTTCAACTTTTACTGTAATCATACCAGCCTGAAAAAGAGGGGCTAGGGGCT
>NZ_CACA01000277.1:0-26127 GCF_000180455.1 Kamptonema sp. PCC 6506 | reverse complement strand
CAATCAATTTAATGCTTTATCTGAGAAACTTAGTCTATCACCCCACCGTCTGCCCGGAAGCTATTCTCAAAAATATTAACTTAGAACTATCGCCACAGCAGATGGGGCTGATAGTTGGTCGTAGTGGCTCTGGCAAAAGTACATTATTGGAAATTTTAGCTGGTCTTGCAGAAAAAACTAGCGGTGATATCCGCTGGCGGGAACAGGAGTTGACACCAGAACATTTACAACAGTTAGGAGGCTTAGTATTTCAATTTCCAGAACGGCATTTTTGCGGGGGTACAATCTTAGAAGAATTGCGATTAGGACATCCAGAAATAGGGCAAGAACAAATTAGCCAAGCTATGACAGAAGTAGGACTCGCACATTTGCCCCTACACGCTTCGCCTCATGCTTTGAGCGGCGGTCAGCAGCGGCGAATAGCATTAGCTGTGCAGCTAATTCGTCAGCCACATTTGCTGCTATTAGATGAACCAACAGCGGGGTTAGATTGGTCAATGCGGCGGCAATTAGTGAGTTTATTAAATAAACTCAAAAATCATTGGACTTTGTTAGTTGTAACTCACGATCCGAGCGATTTGTTGAGTATTGCCGATCGCTGTTGGACTTTGAATCACGGCGATTTGCAGCCTGTCGATAATAGTAAATTAGAAATTCCAGAGACAAGCCATGTTTAGTACAGCTACGCTACCTGAGATGAATGAATTGTGGCAGCAAACGCTCTCATGGCAGCCAAATGATGAGCAGCAGCGACAATTTCAACAGCTTTATGAATTAATTATTGATGGCAATAAACACCTGAATTTAACTCGGATTACTGAACCATTAGAGTTTTGGGAAAAACATCTTTGGGATTCTTTGCGGGGAATTGCACCCCTGCTGTCACCTAATAATTTGGGGGCAATTGATGAATTACCCTTAAAACCGATGCAGAAAGTCATCGATATTGGAACGGGTGCGGGTTTCCCAGGGTTGCCAATTGCGATCGCACTTCCTAACTTCACAGTCACTTTACTGGATGGGACGCGCAAAAAAATTTCTTTTCTAGAAACTTTAGTCCCGGAATTAGGGATAAAAAATGCTGTTCCTTTGATTGGCAGATCGGAGGAAATTGCACACCAGCCGCAGCATCGACAATTTTACGATCTGGCTTTTCTCAGAGCAGTCGCATCAGCATCAATTTGTGCCAAATATTCTTTGCCATTGCTAAAACCTGGCGGTTTCGCTATTCTTTATCGGGGTAATTGGACGGTTGAGGAAGAAGTAGATTTGCAGTCAGTTGTTGAGGATTTGGGTAGTGCGATCGCCCTCGTTGAAGCCTTTACCACTCCCGTGAGCCAGAGCGTGCGTCACTGCGTTTATTTGCGGAAAAATACATGATAAGAAGAAGGAAGAAGGAAGAAGGATTTACTTACTGCATTTCTATATAATAATTTACTCAACCAATCCTCTCTATTCCCTGACTAAGGGGACGGCGACAGTAGAGTAGTGCTGCCACAATTAATATGTTTGTAAAAAATATATTTAATTGGCCGCACCCACCCTCGAAAAAAATTTTAGGCCGATCCTTTGCTTTTCCTGATTCCTGTGTTATTCTAAATAACAGTAGAACTTTTGAAATAAACCATTTAGGGTAACAAAGGAGGTGATGCCCATGATAGAAAGTAGTATAACCATGGGTCATCAGGTTGGAGAATGCCGGCTGCGTGCCGGGGCTGCTCTCTAGCATTTAGCCTGCGTTCCCAACGGGGAACAATATCCCTTGGATAACTAGGCAGATCTAGGGTTCCACCCGGCAGTTAGGTTCTAATCTGAAGACCCGCTAGACCGCTCTCACCGAATAGTATGAAGCTTTTGCTTAATACTATTGGTGAGAGCGGATAGTTTTTGGTAAACTTTTGGGAAAATGGGATATTAATACCATGCCTTTAATAAGAAAATCATGACTAAATTGCTGAGTGATACCCAAATTCAAGAAGCGATCGCCAAATTGTCGGGCTGGACAGTAAATGGTAAGGAAATTCAGTCGATCAGGAAATTTAAGGATTTTGTAGAGGCGATCGCGTTTGTGAATAAATTAGTCGCACCTGCTGAAGCCGCAGGACACCATCCCGACATTGAAATTTCCTATAACAAGGTGACAATTAGCTTGACAACTCACGATGCAGGAGGTTTAACAGAAAAAGACTTTACCCTGGCTCAGGAAATTTCTACTTTAAATTAAAAAGGTTTCCCACCTCCCAACAGGAGTTTTTGCATCCGGCGACAGAAAGATAGCAGAAAGATTGCAATTTCGCAACTGTGCTGGGCTAGAATCAGGAGTGAGAAAGTCGAGATGCAGAAGTCCAAAGTATAACGGCTGTTCGCCATCCTCCAAGTCATGATCATATTTGAGAAGCAAGAGTTCTTGAACGAGTCTGCTGAGAGAACTGAGCTAATAGAGCAGCTATTAGATATCGGTGCAGCTTTGTCCAGTACCCAGGATTTGCGAGATCTATTAAATCTGATTCTATCAAAGAGTCGAGAGATCACCAGCAGTGATGCGGGCAGCGTGTACTTAGTAGACCATACCGACAACACATCGAAATTACTATTTAAAGTAGCCCAAAACGCATCTCAGCCCAGCCTTTCCTTTAACGAGTTTGCCATACCAATGACACATCAAAGCTTGGCAGGCTACGTAGCTCTGACAGGGGAAAGCTTAAACTTACCAGACGCTTACGATTTACCCCCAGGAGTACCTTATCGGCTCGATACAAATTTTGACCGGGATATATCTTACCGTACTCGCTCAGTCATGGTACTGCCGATGGAAAACCGCCAAGGCGATACCATCGGCGTGATTCAGCTTATTAACCGCAAAATTAGACCCGATGCCGTGCTCACAGATCGGAACACTTTGGAGTTAACACAGCCTTATTCAGAGTGGGAACAGAGGATCGTGCGATCGCTCGCTTCTCAGGCGGCCATATCTATTGAGCGCAATCAACTGCAAGATAGTATAGAACAACTATTTGAAGGCTTTGTCAGAGCATCCGTGCAAGTAATTGAAGCCAGAGACCCCTGCACTTCTGGACATTCAGAACGAGTTGCAGCTTTGACAGTGCGACTGACAGAGGAAGTGAATGCGATCTCAACAGGCCCACTACGCCCCCTTTATTTTAGCGATCGCCAAATTCAAGAAATTCGTTACGCCGCCCTTCTCCATGATTTCGGCAAAGTCGGCGTACCCGAAGCCATCTTAACCAAACAGAAAAAGCTTTACTCAGAACAACTCGACGTCATTCGCAACCGTTTTGCCGTAGCGCACCGGACACTAGAAATGCAGTGCGCTCAATCTAAATTTAGCTACTTAATGCAGAATCCGAGCGATCTCCATCTAGACACAGAAGAGAAATGCTCTCATTGCCAATATCTCCAAGGACTTGATGGAGAATTAGCAGCAGAGGTTTCTCGACTAGCTAGTTACTGGAATGTCCTCCTAGAAGCCAATGAGCCACACATTCTAGCAGAAGAACCCCTCAGCCAACTGCGAGAACTCTCCGACTACAGTTATAGAGATATAGATGGTAAAGTCAAGCCCCTCGTCACCCCAGAAGAAATCGCTCAACTGATGATTCCCAGAGGGAATCTGACACCAGACGAACGCTTAGCGATAGAATCTCATGTCACCCACACCTACGAATTTCTGAAGCGGATTCCTTGGACAAAGGATCTCAAAGATGTACCCAACATTACCTATGGACACCACGAGAAACTAGATGGTAGCGGCTACCCTCGTGGCTTAAGACATATAGAAATTCCAGTTCAGGCTCAGATTATGGCGATCGGAGATATATATGATGCACTTACCGCAGGCGATCGCCCCTACAAACGCGGCTTGCCAACAGAAGTAGCTTTGAAAATTATGCGGCAAGAAGTCGCTCAAAATAAAATCAGCGGCGAGTTGTTGGAACTATTCGAACACCGCCAAGTCTTCACTGTACTGGGACACGCCTTAGAGGTTGAACTTGAAGAATTAGCTTGAACCCTTGTCAAAGTTATGGCAAAAATAGATAATTACTTCAAACTCTAAACCCTCTTAGGCAATCTTGACCAATGCGATCCCCACCCGGAGTCTCCAACGGTCAAGATCGGGTAAACTGAAACCAGCAATTATCCCAAAGCCGAATCCGGGCCCTCAAAACCAGTAGAGAAAAGATAAAAAGAACAAAATCGTATTTTGATCTACTTGCCAAATTGTGTTAACCTATCAACGACTGACAAATTTTTAACGGGCCGCGCACAACGCCTTTAACAGGTAAGCAGAGATTCTGCCAAACCAGGGAGAAGTCCCTAAACGCTAGACGCAGCTCGTTGTAAGACTTAGGATAGCAGACCGCCTTTAGGGGCAAAAGGATTGCGCCCAAGCACCCTATCACTAGGGATACCTAAAGTGAAAGCTTTAGAGAATCCCATTCCCATTTTAGGGGTGGGAATGTTAACAAATAGAAGGCTACAATAGTCTCTCTGTAATCGGTGTGAGGATGAGAGTGAATATGTCTAAATTTTTCTGGAGTTCATTGTTAATCAGCCCAGCTCTGTTGGGAGCAACCCTAGTTGTCTCAGCTAGTGCTATGGCTACCAGCAGCCAACCTAATGCTGAAGCTCTCAAGCTACAAGCTGCACAAACGAAAGCTTCCGAAGTTCAGCTAGAGCCTGTAGCAGTAACCGAGCAAACACCTGTTACCCAGGTTGAAGAAGTTTCCAATGCCTCTGAAGTAAAAACAGAGCCAGCAATTGTAGGGCAAAAACTAGAGACCGCAACCAACGCGATCGCAGCTAACCCTACAGCAGCAGTTACCGATAACTCTGTAACAGAGCAAGCCAGTACACTGCAACTAGAATTGGGTGTACCAGAGCAAATCAGCGCCGCCCCACTGGAAGCACCAGCCCCGGTAGCTGTAGAACAGACACAACCAACTTTAGCAAATTCTGCTGAAGTGTTGGCTCAAACTGCTGCCCCAGAAACTAACAATCCGGCAGCAACATTAGAACAACTTAATCAGTACAGCAGCGAAGGTTCAGCCAACGGCGAAACTCAGGGTCAAGTTACCTCAGTTTCTCAACTTTCTGACGTACAGCCCACAGACTGGGCATTTCAAGCACTGCAATCCTTAGTCGAACGCTACGGTTGTATTGCAGGTTATCCTGACGGTACTTATCGC
Source organism: Kamptonema sp. PCC 6506 (assembly GCF_000180455.1). NCBI lineage: Bacteria > Bacillati > Cyanobacteriota > Cyanophyceae > Oscillatoriales > Microcoleaceae > Kamptonema > Kamptonema sp. PCC 6506. Next base: position 20,920 of record NZ_CACA01000277.1, on the reverse strand, counting down.
GGCAACCGGGCAATGACCCGCTACGAATTCGCCGCTGGTTTAAACGCTTGCTTGGAACGAGTCAACGAACTGATCGGTGCTGGCACAGCTAACCTAGTCAGCAGAGAAGACTTGGCAGCTCTCCAACGCTTGCAAGAAGAATTTGCCGCTGAACTGGCTACCCTGCGCGGTCGCGTCGATGCTCTTGAAGCTCGGACTGCCGAACTAGAAGCCAACCAATTCTCTACTACCACCAAACTAACTGGGGAAGCAATTTTCGCTCTCAGCGATGACTTTGGCGGCGGTTTAGGCTTTAGTGCCTTCGGTCGCGATTTTGGTGACGACGACCGAGACTTTGGTTCTGATAACAACGAGGCTGTATTCCAACAGCGCGTTCGCCTCAACTTAAATACCAGCTTCACTGGTAGAGATTTATTGCTGACCAGATTGCAAGTTGGCAACGGTCAGAACTTTAATTTTGGCGCTACCAAAGAAGGCTTACAAACTTGGCAAGCAGTTGGTAACACAGGTAATACTTTTACCCTGGATAGCCTGCTGTACAAATTCCCCGCAACTTCGCGGTTGAATGTCACCATTGCAGCTAACGCTGGTACTTGGGACGATATTATCCCCACTGTCAACCCTTACTTTGAAGACTTTGACGGTGGTAACGGTGCGCTCACATCTTTTGCACAGAGAAACCCAATTTACCGTTTAGGCGGTGGTGCAGGTCTTGGCTTTGACTATGCCTTCGGCGGCAGAGGACTCTTGGGTGGTATCTTTGGCCCAACCTCTTTCTCCTTCGGCTATCTAGCAGCAACAGCGTCTAGCCCCGCTGAGAGCGATGGCTTGTTCGGTGGCGACTATGCAGCGATGGCCCAGCTTACTTTCACACCGGGAAGAAACTTCCAGTTTGCTCTGAGCTACAATCACGGTTATTTCGACCGGGGTAACTTCGGGTTTGATAACGGTTTAGCGAATGGTACTGACTCACTGGGCGGTTTCACGGGTACTGGCGTAGCTAACTCCCTCAATGGTGTAACTGAAGGCTTTTATGAAGGTAATCGCGCTAAGCGAGTTGTCAGTAACTCCTACGGTCTAGAAGCCTCCTTGCGCCTGAACCGCAGGTTTGTACTGGGTGGCTGGGTTGGATATACCGCTGCTCGCGCGATCGGTCTCGGCGATGCCAAAATTTGGAACTACGCTGTCACCTTAGCTTTCCCAGACCTTGGAAAAGAGGGTAACTTGGGCGGTATTGTACTAGGTCGCGAACCTTACCTAGCTAGCTTTGAGGCTCGCGATGGTTTGGATAAAGGCTTCGGCAATGATTCTTCCTACCACATTGAAGGTTTCTACAAGTTCCAGCTAACGGACAATATTTCCGTAACACCAGGTGTCGTGTGGATTACGAACCCCAACCAAAATGATGATAACGATGACATCATTATCGGTACGCTGAGAACAACATTCACGTTCTAATAGGTATGGTGAGCTAAGTATTCCTTCTCATACTCCAAGTTCCATACAGAACCCTGCTTTTGCAGGGTTTTTTTTGCGGTCTTGGCGGTTGCTATAATTGCTAATTGCTAATCGCTAATTGCTAATCGAAAAAATTTCTCCCCATCTCCCCCGCTCCCCTGCTCCCCCGCTCCCCCGCTCCTCTTTTTAATGGTGAATTGGCAGAAATTCGTTAAACCCCAGTGGAGAACCGGGATATAATAAAGTAAGAAGTCAAAATTTAGAAGTCAAAAGTCAGAAAATTATTGAATTTTGACTCTTCTGTTCATAAATCTGGGATTTTAATTCTTTGTATTATGGTAGAACTTTCGTGTAAAAGCGAATATGCAATTCTAGCTCTGCTGGAGCTAGCAGCTCACTACAATGAGGGAGAACCCCTGCAAATTCGCTCTATTGCTTCCCAGCAAAATATCCCCGATCGCTATCTAGAACAACTGTTAGCCACACTCAGGCGTGGGGGTGTTATCCGTAGCCAGCGAGGGGCCAAGGGAGGTTATCTTTTGGCGCGGGAACCCTGGAAAATTACACTTTTAGAAATTCTAAATTGTCTGGAAGGAGCAGACATGGATCGCTCTGAGAACAATAGCACCACTAAAACTTTGGAAAGTGCTGTAGTATTTGAGGTTTGGCAGGAAGCTCGCGAAATAGCTAACTCTGTTTTACAAAAATATACGCTACAGGATCTCACCGAGAGGCTAAATGCTAGGCGGCAGTTAGATATCATGTATTACATCTAGTTAATGGTTAGTGGTTAGTGGTTAGTGGTTAATGGTTAGTTGTTAGTTGTTAATATTTGACAATCAATAACTAGCAACTCATAGCTATGACTAACTAGATAAACAAACTTTCGTGTTCATCGTACTAGCGACTAAAGTCGCTTAATTGGAGAAGAAAGCGATTAAAGTCGCTACTACAAACTTGATAGACGGTGGCATTATTAGTTTATTTATTTTTTCCAACTAACAACTAACAACTAACAGTCAACAATTAACAACCAACAACTAACAAATATTATGCGTATTGCTCGTGACATTACAGAATTAGTCGGTCGCACACCCTTGGTGCAACTAAACCGTATCCCGCAAGCTGAAGGCTGTGTGGCGAGAATTGTCGTGAAATTGGAGAGCATGAACCCTGCATCATCGGTGAAAGACCGGATCGGCGTTAACATGGTGAATGCAGCAGAGCTGGAGGGGTTAATCTCTCCGGGAAAAACGATTTTGGTGGAACCGACATCGGGTAATACGGGAATTGCACTGGCAATGGTAGCGGCGGCTAAAGGCTATCAGTTGATTTTAACTATGCCCGAAACTATGAGTAGCGAACGTAGAGCGATGTTGCGAGCTTACGGGGCGCAATTAGAACTCACGCCAGGGATTGAGGGGATGAGTGGCTGTATTCGCCGGGCTCAGGAGATTGTGGAGACAACGCCGAATGCCTATATGTTACAGCAGTTTCGGAATCCTGCTAACCCCCAAATTCACCGCCAGACAACGGCCTTAGAGATTTGGGAAGATACAGATGGTGAAGTTGATATTTTGGTGGCTGGGGTCGGTACTGGGGGGACGCTGACGGGTGTGGCGGAAGTGATTAAGGAGCGAAAACCTGAGTTTAAGGCGATCGCAGTCGAACCCGCAAATAGCCAAGTTCTGTCTGGTGGAAGGCCTGGGCCTCACAAAATTCAAGGTATTGGTGCTGGTTTCATTCCCCCAGTCTTGAATGTGGACTTGATTGATGAGACTGTGATTGTGACGGACGATGAAGCGATCGCTTATAGTCGTCGCTTAGCCAGAGAAGAAGGACTGCTTTCTGGTATTTCTAGCGGTGCGGCTTTATGCGCCGCCATTTGTGTAGCTAAGCGGCCGGAAAATGAAGGCAAATTAATTGTCATGGTTCAACCTAGCTTTGGCGAACGCTATTTGAGTACGCCTTTGTTCCAAGAATCAGATCTGAGCATAGCAGCTCTGATCGGCTAAGTAGGTTAGGGGCTTTTGGGCAATTAGCGATCGCAAGATTAAGTGCGATCGCTTTCTATTTCTGTGATAACTTACGTAACACCGCCCAGAAAGGCGTTATCTTTACCACCTTTCCGGGCGGCGTTACGGAATTAATTATATTTTTTTGAGGTAAAGCAAGCGTGGGCGCTACTACTAACCACTACAAAACCCTAAATATCAACCCAACAGCAACTCAAGCTGAAATTAAGCAAGCCTATCGCCGTTTGGTGAAGGTATTACATCCCGATAGCAACAAGGAAACAGCAGGTCACGAGCAAATAATTCGCCTAAATGCAGCTTATGAAGTGTTAGGCGATCCTCAGCGGCGACATTATTACGATCGAGAACTTTCAGAAAAACCTCAACAGCCAAAGCCAGACATTCGCCATAACTATCGCAAAAAAGAAACTGGACAGGATGCCGATGAGCAAATAGAACAATGGCTCAAAAAAGTTTATAAACCAGTTAATAGAATGCTTACCCACATTCTTACTCCTCTAAAGAAGGAAATAGAGAAATTATCAGCAGATCCTTTTGACGACGAACTTTTAGGAGCATTTCAAATTTATTTAGACACCTCTCGCGACTTTCTTAAAAAGGCTTATAGTCTTTTTCGTTCTCTGCCAAATCCGCCTAATTTAGCAGGAGTTGCTGCTCAGTTTTATTATTGTCTCAATCACGTTTCAGATGGAATCGAAGATTTAGAAATGTTCGCGCTTAACTATGACGATCGCTACTTGCATACAGGTCAAGAGCTCTTTAAAATAGCGGGTAGATTGCGACGGGAGGCACAAGCTACTCTTAAAGAGATTTTGTAAGTAAATCCACCTACTTAAACAGAAGATACCGATGGCTAAAAAGTTAGCTGTATAAGCGTTCTTCCTTCTCTCCTAGATAACTAAATCCTTCTTCCTTCTTCCTTCTACTTAAAATCGGCAAAAAAATAGGATGATGTTAGAGGCCATCATCCGCTTACTGCAACTTGAAAGCTTGCTCAACCTTTGCTAGCAGTTACCAACATTTAGCAGACTGGAAGCTGTTAAGATAAAGCCTTAGCAACTAAATCGCAGTTTGCAAATTACCTAACAAACCGGTTAAAAGTTGAGCCGCGATTTGGAGGACAAAAAACGCAATCATGGGAGAAAAGTCAATTCCACCCAAAGGGGGAATAATCGAACGGAATAGATTTAAGTAAGGATCTGTTAACTGACTCAAGATCGAAAACGGCGGATCGAACCAGTTAATATTGGGGAACCAGCTTAAAAGTACCCGCACGATCATCAGAACTAGATATATTTGCACAAATGTCGCCAGGGTACTGGCTAGCAGACCTATTGAAGAACTCATTTCTTTACTAAAGTTTAAAACGACTTTGATTTCAATTTTAGCACAAATCGGCTTACTGGTCTTCAGCCAGCGATTCCTCGCCGTTATGAGCTGGTGAATTCCCATTCACACTGCCAAGCTGCAAGCGCACATCATCAATTGCCTGATTTAGTTGTGCAATTTTATCTTCCAGACTCAGGCGAGCTCCTTCAATGCGTTCGCTTTCAAGTTGGCGCTTTTTACCTTTGTTACCCTTGATCTCGGAGAATTCAGCCAGTGAATTTTCAGTAGCGCGGCGAACAAGTACAGTGCCTAAAACTGCACCCACTAAGCCGCCAATCGCAGCTCCTGCAATAAACCCCCCTGTAAAACCATCTCGATTGCTCATGCTTTCACCGACCCATGCAATATTTTCTTTACTAAAACTCAGCTCATTTCAATCTCCGATCGGGATTAAAACTGCTTACCTCGCAAGGTTTTTAAGCTATTTTCTTTGAGATTATAACATTTTTTAGCCTCGTTTTAATCCCGCTTTAAGGATTGTAAGTTATAGCAACCACCAAGGTGTTTAGGACATCCTGATGTCCTTCCCCCCTTGATTCTCTTCCCTTCTTCCCTTCTTCCCTTCTTCCCTAGTCCCTAGTCCCTAGCCCCTAGCCCCTAGTTATTAAGTGCCAAAAGTGCGATCGCCAGCATCACCCAGTCCCGGTACAATAAAACCGTGTTCATTCAGATGCTCATCGATCCCTGCTGTATAAATATTCAAATTCGGATACAGCACGCTTAAACGCTGCAAAGCTGGTGCAGCAACCACCACAGAGATAATCCGAATCAAGCTAGGATCGATCCCGCGCTGAGTCAATTCCTCCATTGTCTTGATAATCGTCCCCCCAGTTGCCAACATCGGCTCACTAATTAAAACCCGCGTTTCCGGGTTAAACTCCGGCGGTAACTTATTCAAATAACAACTAACTGCCAGCGTCTCCTCATTCCGCACCATACCGAGATGATAAATCGCAGCTAGGGGAACCACAGTCTGAATTCCTTCCATCAATCCCAACCCCGCCCGCAGAATAGGAATCACAACTAGCGGCGCTTCTGGATTGATAAACGTACCCGGACATTCAGCCAAAGGCGTTTGCACCATTGCATCCACCGTAGGTAGCCAATCTCGAATCGCCTCATAAGTCAACCACCGCCCCAATTCCGTCATGGCCGAGCGAAATAATACCGACGGTGTAGCCACGTCGCGGGCGACAGCTAGCCAGTGCTTGATTAAAGGATGAGGGGGGACGAACACGCGGAGTTGGGGAGGCATCGGTAGAAAATTAGAGAAAATAGGAGTTTGAGAAAGTTTTAGAGGCAAGGTGGAATTTTTCAATTTCCAACACCCAAACTATCATACCCCCGATTCGTAACGCCGCCCTCTGGGGGGCAAAGATACCGCCCAGAGGGTGGCGTTACGTATAGCAACCGCCAAGGCATATAAGTTATTGAAAAAGTTTTCCAATAGAGTTGACATAAATTTGCAACAAGGTTATAGTGATTTTTAGTGTTCTCCTCTCAAAGGATCGGCAGACGGGGGCAGTCGGCAATGGTAGACTGTTCCCGCATTTTTTTTTCACCAGAACTTTCCACATCATAGTAACGCCGCCATTCTGGGGATAAAGATACCGCCAGGATAGCGGCGTTACAGACAATTGCCCTTGGCTTTGCGCGGGGAATTAGTCTAAAATCTAAAATTTAAAATCTAAAATCAAAATGTCCGTTTCCACCCCATCCCAGTCATTTTCTGCTATCCCCCCTCAACAAACCAAGGAGTTTGATGTCATCGTCATCGGTTCAGGCATTGGAGGACTGGTGACAGCCACCCAGCTAGCCGCCAAGGGAGCCCAAGTTCTCGTACTCGAAAGTTACGTTATTCCCGGCGGAAGTGCGGGTTACTTTGACCGGGATGGGTATCGGTTTGATGTCGGGGCATCGATGATTTTTGGGTTTGGGCAAAAGGGTACTACTAACCTGCTCACCCGTGCCCTGCAAGCGGTGAATGTCAGCTTGGAAACTATTCCCGATCCCGTGCAGATTCACTATCACCTGCCTAACGGTTTGGAAATCCAAGTTCACCAAGTATATGAGAAATTCTTGCAAGAACTAATTGATAAATTTCCTCAAGAGCGGGAAGGAATCAGGCAATTTTACGATGAGTGCTGGCAGGTGTTCAACTGCCTCAACGCGATGGAGTTGCTTTCTCTGGAGGAAGTGGGATATCTGATGCGAGTGTTTTTCAAGCATCCCCTTGCTTGTTTGGGGTTGGTGAAGTATTTACCTCAGAATGTCGGTGACATTGCTCGTCGCTACATTAAAGATCCAAATTTACTCAAATTTATTGACATTGAGTGTTACTGTTGGTCAGTAGTTCCCGCTGAATTAACGCCAATGATTAATGCAGGGATGGTGTTTTCTGACAGGCACTACGGTGGCATTAACTATCCTAAAGGCGGAGTTGGGCAAATTGCTCAAAAATTAGTAGAAGGGTTGGAAAAAGCTGGCGGAACAATTCAGTATAAAGCTAGGGTAGCGCGGATTATTACAGAAAATGGCCGCGCGGTGGGTGTGGAATTAACAACTGGCGAAGTTTATCGGGCAAAACGGATAGTTTCTAATGCTACTCGTTGGGATACTTTTGAGAAGTTATTACCTGCGGAGGCAATGCCTAGTAAAGAGAAGAAATGGCAGCAACGCTATCAGAAATCTCCGAGTTTTTTGAGTTTACATTTGGGTGTTGAAGCTTCTGTATTGCCCAAGGATACGGCGTGTCACCATATTTTATTAGAAAATTGGGATAAAATGGAAGCACCGAAAGGGACGATTTTTGTGTCAATTCCCACATTGCTAGATCCGAGTTTGGCACCGAAAGGATATCATATTGTTCATACTTTTACGCCGAGTTGGATGGAGGAGTGGGAAGGTTTATCGGTGAAGGAGTATGAGGAGAAAAAAGAAGAGGCGGCGGGGAGAGTTATTGAGAGGTTAGAGCAGATTTTTCCGGGTTTAGATGCGGGTTTGGATTATATGGAAGTCGGTACGGCGCGATCGCACCGCCGATTTTTAGGCCGCGAAGATGGGACTTATGGGCCGATTCCACAGCGAAAGTTATTGGGTTTGCTGGGAATGCCTTTTAATCGGACTTCTATTCCTGGGTTATATTGTGTGGGAGATAGTACGTTTCCGGGTCAGGGTTTGAATGCTGTCGCTTTTTCCGGTTTTGCTTGCGCTCATCGAATTGCTGTGGATTTGGGATTTTGAGTGTCAACGCAGATGCCCACAATTAAAGGTTAACGGTTAACTGTTAACGGTTAACTGTTAACCAATTACCTCGTTTGATTGGTTTGGTACAAAGGGTTAAAGCCATCCTACAAATGACTAGGTTTATTTACTTAGCAGTTAGCGATCGCGCGATTTTTATTGAACGCAAAGAAAACCTTATTGGCTACATAACATTGAATGAATTTTTCCGTATCTACCTTTTGATATAAAAAACAATAATGTTTTCCCAAAAAAATCAAAAAAACCATAACTTAACCTTATTGATTGTTCCATATAACAGAATAAAATTATTTTTTATTAAATTTTCACACTTCGTTAACATTTGCAGGGAAAATCTAGATATTCTCCTAATTTAAGACAAACTGGGGTAGTCCTAATCTGCGCGTAAAGCTAGGGATCGGTGGGGCTCCGAACCAGATAACAGGGTGGATTTTTACAAAAAAAACTTTAATTGAGGTCTTTGCGACAAGGTTCTCAAAAAACAGACCAGCTACCTACAAAGGAGGCTGTACCTTTCTTTAATGCTGTAGGCCATAAGCGAACCTAAAGGTAAACTAACCATGCAAAAAAATGATTCTCCCATGTATTTGCCAACCTTAGATCAAGTTATAGATCGCTTCCCCTTGGCAGTTGCACCGAATACACCATTAATAGAAGTGGTTACGCTCATGGGCCAGATTCACAGCAGTTGCCCAGTAGAACAAGATATTCCCTGCGTACCTCTCAATCCCCCAACAACAGAAGTATCCCAATCTCTGGCCGCACCAATTATCGGAGAATCCAGAGCAGGCTGCGTTTTTGTCATCGAAGACTCAAGGCAAGAAATTTCTAAACCTTCAATTTTAAAAGGGATTTTCACTGAGCGGGATCTCGTCCAACTAATTGCTTCGGGTCAGAAATTAAGAGGAACTACTGTTGCCGAGGTTATGAGTATGCCAGTTGTCACCCTCACAGAATGTAAGGATCAGGATGTTTTCACTGCCTTAATCTTGCTGCGCCAACATCAAATTCGTCACTTGCCTATATTAAATACTAAAGGTCAACTCGTAGGAGTTGTTACGCCAGAAAGTATTCGGAAAGCGATGCTACAACCAGCAAATATTCTGAAGATGCGAAGTGTTGATGAAGTGATGGCACTGGATGTGATCCAAGCTCCTCCTACTGCTTCAGTGTTGAGTTTAGCGCAGTTGATGGCCGAACACCGCGTGAGCTGTATTGTAATTGCCAAAGAGGTAGAACAGGAAAGTGAGGAACAATCTGCGGAATTTCCTCCCAATTCCAAAGGAAATATCTACCCTTTTCCAGCCAAAACTCACCCCCCCATTCCGATTGGAATGGTAACAGAGCGAGACATCGTACAGTTTCAGGCCCTAGAGTTAGATTTGTCTCAGGTAGAGGCTCAAACGGTGATGAGTACGCCGCTATTTTCTCTCAAGCCAGAAGATTCGCTGTGGGTGGCTCATCAAGAAATGCAGCAGCGTTATGTACGGCGATTAGTAGTAGCAGGAGATCGAGGAGAATTGTTAGGAATTCTGACTCAAACTAATTTGCTGCGCGTCCTTGACCCTATGGAAATGTCAGGGATTATTGATGCTTTGCATTTGGCAGTAGAACAACGGACTAGCGAACTAAAAAGTGCGATCGCTTCCTTAAGTTTGGCTAACACGCAGCTAGAAAGCGAAATGGCCACCCGCGAACGGGCCGAACAGCGCCTCCGCCTCCTAGAATCTTGCGTAGTCAGTGCTAATGACGCGATTGTAATTATGGATGGAGGATTTTTAGATGCCTCAGATCCCACGATAGTTTATGTCAATGAAGCTTTTACTCAGATGACGGGTTATCGCCCTGAAGAAATTGTAGGTAAAACGCCTAATTGTTTACGAGGCCCAGCTAGCGATCTTGCCCAGATCGCGAAAATTCGTAGAGCGTTTTTGCGGCGAGAACCATTGCGAATTGAATTGATCAATTATCGCAAAGATGGTTCGATTTATTGGGTAGAGCTTAATAGTGTACCTGTAAATAATGAACAGGGAGTTTTAACTCATTGGGTATCTGTACAGCGAGATGTTACCGATCGCAAACAGATGGAACAGGCACTTTTCGAGGAAAAAGAACTGGCTCAGGTGACGTTGCAATCGATTGGCGATGGTGTAATTACCACTGATGCTGGAGGTCGGATTTATTCTCTTAACCCAGTAGCTGAAAAACTTACAGGTTGGTCAACTACTGAGGCCAAAGGTTTGCTGCTAGCTAAGGTGCTGAGGATTGTGAATGAAATCACTCGCGCACCGATGGAAAATATTACTCAGACAGCATTGCTTGAGGATCGGATTGTTGACCAGACAAATAATGGGATTTTGGTTGCTATATCTGGCCGCGAGTTTGCGATCGATCATTCCGTTGCCCCGATTCATACTAGCGATGGTCGCATTATTGGGGCAGTAGTCGTTTTTCGAGATGTTACTCAGGTTCGCACTCAGGCCCGGCAATTATCTTGGCAGGCAACTCATGATGCTTTGACTGGTTTAGTCAATCGCCGTGAATTTGAGTATCAGTTAGAACAGGCTATTTTGGGAGCGCAAAATCTGAAGGAAGAGCATATTTTGCTCTATTTGGATCTCGATCGCTTTAAAATTGTTAATGATACTTGCGGTCATATTGCTGGTGATGAATTGCTGCGGCAAGTGAGCGATTTGTTTAAAAGTAAGATTCGGAAAACTGATATTCTGGCTCGCCTGGGAGGGGATGAATTTGCTGTACTACTTTATCATTGCCCTCCAGAAAAAGGATTGGATGCTGCCGAGTCTTTGTTACGATCTATTCAGAGTTTTCGGTTTACCTGGCAAGGCAAAACTTTTTCTATTGGTGTCAGTATTGGTATCGCGGCCATTAATGTAGATGCAACCTCTAGTTCCTGTATTTTGAGTGCAGCGGATGTTGCTTGCTATGCGGCTAAAGATAAAGGCCGCAACCGCGTGCAGGTTTACCAAATTGGCGATCGCGAATTGGCAAAGCAGCGGGGGGAAACTCAGTGGGCTGTGCGAATTAACCAAGCTTTGGAAGAGAATTGGTTTAGCCTTTATTGTCAGCCAATTGTGCCTTTGATTAATGTCAAAGGTAGTCCAGAACATTGTGAAATTCTCCTCCGCCTCCGAGATGAGAAAGGTCAGATGGTCTCACCTATGGCGTTTATTCCTGCGGCTGAACGCTATAATTTGATGCACTCGATTGACCGTTGGGTAATCCGTACTTTGTTTGGTTATTTGCAAGATGCTCCTAGTTTTGTGTTCCCCAAACAAGAAAATTCAAAATCCAATCTGCCTTTTTCTACTCTTGGTAAGGCGCGTCGTCAAAATGTTAATTCCCTGTATGCTGTGAATTTGTCGGGGGCTAGTATTAATGACGATCAGTTTATTGATTTCTTGCACGAGCAGTTTACTACCTATAGGATACCACCGGAGGCGATTTGTTGGGAAATTACCGAAACTCTAGCTATTGCCAATCTCAGTAAAGCGGCAAATTTTATTAGAAAACTTAAGGATTTGGGCTGTTGTTTTGCTCTAGATGATTTTGGCAGTGGGATGTCTTCTTTTGCTTATCTGAAAAGTTTGCCTGTTGATTTTGTGAAGATCGATGGCAATTTTGTGAAAAATATTGTAGATAATCCGATTGATTTAGCAATGGTGGAGGCGATTAATCGCATTGGTCATGTCATGGGAATCCAAACTATTGCTGAATATGTGGAAAATGAAGCTGTGATGGAAAAACTTAAAGAACTTGGGGTAGATTATGCCCAGGGGTATTATTTGGGAAAACCTCAGCCTTTTCATTTAATAGTTGCTGATAGTGAGGAGGAAGTTTTGGGGGAGTTTCCGGCAAAATCTCTAACTTTTGAAGGGAAGCTGGCTTGTTAAGTAGAAGGAAGAAGGAAGAAAAATTTAGTTATCTAGGAGAGTCTGATGGCTATTCTCTATAATTTACTGGCATTAATTTACTCGCACCATTCAGATTAACTCGTTTTATGCTACAATTCGATTGCCAATTAGAAACCATTTATGCTAAAGATCGCCGGGAATGGCGAGCATGGTTGGAGAAAAACTGTAACACTTCTAGAGGTGTGTGGCTGATCTACTACAAAGTCAAAAGTAATTTACCAAGTATTAAATATACTGAAGCGGTAAAAGAAGCCTTATGCTTTGGCTGGATTGATAGTAAGGTCAAATCATTAGATGAAGAACGCTATATGCAGATATTTACTCCGCGCCAGCCTAAAAGTGTCTGGTCAAAATTAAACAAGCAATATATTGAAGAACTGCTCGCACAGGATTTGATGACTGAGGCCGGTATTAAAAAGATTGAAGTGGCAAAACAAGATGGATCGTGGACTTTGTTAGATGCAATTGAAGCATTAATAATTCCCCAGGATTTAATGCAGGCATTAGAAGCAAATGAAGCTGCAAACAGATATTTTCAGGCATTTAGTAATTCCAATAAAAAGAGTATCTTGTTTTGGATTGACAGTGCTAAACGTCCAGAGACAAGGTTGAAAAGAATTGAGCAAACTATAAATTTAGCAGCAGATAACAAAAATCCATTAACACGATAGGTGAAAGGCTATGTTGAGTTTTGATATTGCTAGTTAAGCTTTTTCTCTTAAAGGATTGGTCGCTCTTGAAAAGACTTATCGCGTTTTAAGAAGACTAAACACTTGTACTGATTAACGATTGGTTTAGTCATCGATATTGAAACTTTCACCATTACTGCGAGTAAGGGTTTTACCCTCAAACTCGTTATCGTCGTCATATTTTCCGCTAACTGTAATTTTTTCACCTACAGTCAGGTTGACGCGACCGAGAAGATCCGAGTCTCCTTCAACTACAATTTGTCCGTTGGGGGTGTTCAAAATAAATTTATCATCATCGATGACTTTGACGACTTCACCGGAAATTTGAGTAATACTCGTGCGCTGACTTAAATTAGCATTGGTCTGAGCTAAAACTACTTCAGGAATAGTAAATGTCGCGATAGCAGCGATCGCAAAACTAAGCAAGGATTTAAACTTCATTATTTGAAACTCCCGATGAATTGATGTATGAGTGTTTAATATTTAGCTATGACAAGCCAAGCTTAACATAAATATAAAAAATGATTTTTAGAGTAGTCAAAATCTATCAAAAGATAGGTATATGAGATCGCTTTGTGTTTTGATGTTAAAATTATAGCTGATAGCGGCTATTTGCTACACTATAGTCTAGCTTTTCTCCCACATCCACCCATGACAACATCTCAATTTTATATAGTCAAACAACCCCCAGGCCATTGCGAAATTATCCCCAGCGAACAAGTAGAAAAAAAAGAAAACCCCACCCTCATAGAAAAGTGGGGCCCCTATAATTCACAACAAGAAGCGATCGCACGTCGTATCGGTTTAATTCGAGCGGGAAAATGCCAACCTCAATAACAGCTAAAGTATTAAGACTTACACCTGGGGTTTCAGAAACCGGGTTTTTAACCAAAATACTTCTTTACAAGCCGTAGATTCGCTAAAAAACCCGGTTTCTTTGCTCGATCGCGTAATTCCTGTTTTACTTTTTACTCTTTGATTTAGCTTTCGTTTCCGCCTGATGATTGCTTCCTTGTTTCGCGACAATCTCCTGAGTCAAAACATCCAAAGCCTTGGTATATTGCGGATCTGCTAGCGTCGCAATCTTATTACGATCGCTCCTCAATTCTTGCTTTTGGGCCTCCGTCAGCTCAACCTTAAAATCTGGTTCAATCCCCGCATGATTAATATCCGTGCCATTGGGTGTAAAATACTTCGCGATCGTTACCGCCATCCCCGAACCATTGCCCACACCCCTTACTGACTGCACCAAACCCTTACCAAAAGTCTTGGTTCCCACCAAAACGGCTCGCTTATTATCCTGTAAAGCACCCGATAAAATCTCACTAGCACTCGCAGAACCGCCATCCACCAAAACTACCAATGGTTTATCTGTCATCGCTCGTTGATTCGCCGTTTGGCGATCGGCTTCACCTAAGCGATCGACTGTGGAAACAATAGTACCTTCTTTAAGCCACATCCGCGCAATTTCAATACTTCCATAGAGCAAACCCCCTGGATTCGATCGCAGATCTAAGATATAGCCCGTTACTTTCTTTTGTTCCAAAGACTTGATCGCATCTCGCATTTCCGATGCCGCATTGGCGCTAAACTGATTCAAGCGGATATATCCTATATCTCCCGCTGAACTTTTGTTAACAGAAGAACGTACAGGATGAATTTCAATTTTAGCCCGCTTTAGCTTAAAATCTATTTCCTTATTTCCTCGTAAAATTGTCAGCGTCACTTGGCTATTAATCGGGCCGCGAATCAGGTTTACCGCCTGAGTCGTATCCATTCCCTCCGTACTTTTCCCATCAATTTTGGTAATAATATCTTTCGCCAAAATCCCAGCTTGAAAAGCAGGAGTATCCTCTATCGGCGAAATTACCACCAACTTTTTCGTTTCCTCATCTTGAGTTAGCTGAATACCAACGCCAGTCAATTCCCCAGAAGTATCAATCTGCATATTCCTGAACTCTTCCGGGTCCATGAACCGCGTATAAGGGTCATCCAGCTTCTTCAGCATTTCCCGGATAGCCTTGTATGCTTCCTCGTCATTGGTATAAGTACGGTTAAGATAATCATTCCGCACTGCTTTCCAGTCAATCTGGTTGAAAGTACCATCTACATAACTTTTGTCAATTATCTGCCAAACTTCATCGACCAGTTCCTTGGGGCTCTGGCGAAAGGATGCTTGACTTTGGGAAAGATGAATACCTGCCCCAGTTACTGTGACAGCAGTCAGCATAACCGCTGTCGCACTTAGAATAAGCCCACGTTTTGTTATTACCATCTGTCTGCTGTGCTGGAGGAAAAGGTTGTGAAATAGTTAAGCTCAATGTAACACACGCAACGGTCAGGAATTAAAAATTAACAATTAAAATAGGACTATTAAGTATCGCTAAGGTAAGGTCGCCGTCTCAGTGGTAAAGTCAGTGCGGAGACGGCGGTGCTAACCAATTGCTGAAGGTAAATGTAAAGATGTACAGCGACAAGGGAGGCTAGCTCTAGAGTTTAGTACAAAGTATAACCTATTTTAGAGTAACTTAACTGGCTTTATTGAGGCGTAAAGCAGTTTTGTCATTACCTTTTCATAATTTGATTCATAATTTGAGGGAGTTAAGGTGGCGAAAAGTCAGATTTGAAGAGATTAATATTGCTATTGCTGCTAAATAGCAAAGAAATTATCATAATAGAGCTAAATAAACTGGGTTTTGATCGACTAATCTTTGAAGATGTTTTAAAAGTATAACAGACTTACGCAACCAACCAAAGAAACCGGGTTTTTTGACGAAAATACTTCGCCCTTATCCACAGATTCTCTCAAAAACCCGGTTTCTGGGACGATCTGCGTAAGTCTGTTATAAGCGAGTCAAA
The DNA here is from genome assembly GCF_000180455.1 of Kamptonema sp. PCC 6506. Classification (NCBI taxonomy): domain Bacteria; kingdom Bacillati; phylum Cyanobacteriota; class Cyanophyceae; order Oscillatoriales; family Microcoleaceae; genus Kamptonema; species Kamptonema sp. PCC 6506. The sequence continues at coordinate 5,290 of NZ_CACA01000277.1, read as the reverse complement.
AAATTACTCACAAGGTGCTGGTTTCTTCAAATCTCAGCATCAGCCTTGTGAGTTTTTTCCCACCCTACCCTACTTTTAAAACCTCCTCTAAGACTCACGTCCTGATGACCATTTATCGCGCCATTTAACCGTGCCTTCGTGAGCTAAAACCCAGCGGCGGCAAACCAGATTTTCTCGCAGCGGTGACTGTCCCTCCCGCAATAAAACGTACTTGTAAGCAATCAGCTTGCCCGCACTTTCATTAAAAGGAATTTCCCCAAACCAAGTATTAGTATTAATGTATTCCAGTGGGTAAGCATTACTAATATCCCAGTTGCCCAATTCGGGACAATCTCCGATTACCACAATCCTCTCACCCGGCTGAGTTTGAACGCTATTGAGCTGCGCCCGTACAATTACTTGCCCCTTAACTCGCTCCCCGACATGACTGAAGATAATTACTTCGCGCGAATCGAGCTCTAAATTATGCAACATCCTGTCTTTAACTTCAAACTTGCGGCGTGATAAAACCTCTGTATGTTCTCCGTCTGGTAACTCAGTATCAACCGATTCAATTGTTACAGGAGTACCCCGATTCATGGCTACAAATACCACTGAATCCCGATATCGCCGCACATAACAATAAACATCAGGAGTCAAATACTTTTGCCAGTGGCTACCCAGTGAAATAGCAGGATTTAGCCGCCGCAAACCAGAGAGCAATCGCAGATCTCGGTAAATTGGCGTGTCGGTTTCCCAACTTTCCATCATCGGGCGATTATAGGGGTCATTGCCGCCATCTGTATCATCGTGGAGGTACTGTTCAGTACCATAATAAATGCAGGGAATACCGCGAGTTGTCATAATTAAATCAATCGCCAGCCGTAGCATTTCTGGGTCAGAATTTAATGATTGAAACCGGGGCATATCGTGATTGTCAATAAATGTAATCAACTCCGTTGCCCCGTAATAGCGATGATCCAGGTTCAGAACATCCTGAATTAAATTAAATCCTCCTTCCGCACCCTGCGCCAAAGCTCCTCGAATTGCCACGCATAAGCCAAAGTCCAAAATTGTCATTCCAGACTCATTGGCAAATTCAACTGACTTGTCGCTTCTGGGATCGCTATAAATCCACTCTCCAAAGATGAAAACATCGGGCCGATGAGTTAAAATATCAGCGTTAAATTCTTGCCAAAACCAGATTGGCATATGCTTAACTGTATCCACTCGTAAAGCATCAACACCTCGGTCTAACCATTGTTTAATCGCTGATTTGATGTAGTTTCGGTACTCGATATTGTTTTCATTGAAAGTAGCTAAACCACTAAGTTCGCAGTTTTGCACCTGCCATTCATCTTCCCAGTTTTGAACTTCGCCGTAGTGGTGATACCAGTTATTTTTGTCGTCGTTGAAATCAGCTATTTTCACTCCATCGTCGTAGAGTTCGCCCTTTTTACCGCTAAAATCTGGGTTGCTATGATTGCAGACAATATCCAGAATAAGTTTCATATTCCGTTTGTGAAGTTCATCAATTAAACGGTCAAAAGTTGTATTTCTTGTTTCTTGGGTCGCGTTAAGAGAAGGATTTTCATCTTTGGCGATAAAACGAGGATTGAGCCGTTTAAAATCTTTGATCCAGTAACCGTGAATAGCAGCTTGTTCGATAAATAAAGCTTCAACTTGCTCGAACAAAGGAGTCAGCCAAAGCGCTGTCACTCCCAGGTTTTTTAAGTAGTCAAGTTTATCAATAACTCCTTGTAAGTCACCACCCCAATATTTTCCCCAGTCTTTTCCTTCTGGATCGTAAAGTTCCGGGTTTGGCCCTTCGCTATTTTCTGCGTCGCCATCGAAGAAGCGGTCAACTACGATGAAATAAATGGTTTCTTGGCGAAATTCTATATCTCTGGTATATAGAAATTCTAAGTCAATCTCGCTTTCCTGTTTAACTTCTTCTACGAGAGCTTCAACTTCTGCTTGGGGATTATTTACGTGATATTGTTCTGAAGTTTGAGTGGGAGTAACGGGTGTCATAAGATTAGCTTTCAGATATAGTTTAATAGCAAAATTTGCTTAACAGTGAGCAAGGCTATATTTGCTCACTGTTAAGACTGCCTTTTACAGCATCATACGGAATGTTTTTGTGCGTGCAATCTTCCTTTAGACTGAGGGCGGACTCATGGTTGAGGAGAAATGTCACAGCCGTCGATACTGTTATTAGTTCCGTGACGTAGCGCCGCCATCTTGGGGGTGACTTGACCCTCCAAGATGGCAACCGGACTGTGATTTTACCTAAGTCCTGATGTAATTAATTTCGTGCGACTACTTAAAGCGTTATTACTGCTAACTCACTACCGCCAACTCAGAAGTAACCGCAGGGTGTTCTACCCGAAAGACATTCGCGCTGAGGTTAGCAACAATTTGTTTTCCCTGCTGCGTCAGTTCCAAATACGCGATCGCATCCTTAATATACCCATAAACCACATTCCAGTAAAATTGAGGATATGCCTGCAACATATCCCCCGGATGCTCATAGCCCAAAATCTGATTCATGCCTGACTCCTCAAACTCATAAAATAGCGCACCAATCTTTTGCAAATATCGCGGATCGCTAAACTGACCAATAAAATCAGCCGCCCGAACCAAACCAGGATAATTAATCGTATCCTGCCGATCTTCCCCCGCAGGCACCGGAAAACGAGTTTGCTCAATATTGCGCTTAATCATCTCAGTATCGATCAGTTTGTGACCGCCAAAACGCTCATCAATAAACTGTTTCCCTCGGTCAACTCGATAAGGCGCGAGGCTAGCATCCGTCGCCCCAAACGGCAAAGAAACCTTAGTCTCCCCTATACCAGCCGCATATACTCCCAACTCGCATCGATCTTGGCGGCAGACACCTTTAACATACCCAATATCATGACAAAGCAGAGATATGTGAAAATGCAGCCAATCTTCGCAAGAAACACCACCTTCACGGATGTGTTTGCCACGCAAAATTTCCTGTCCCACCAACGTCACTAAAATAGTATGTTCGATATTGTGGTAAAGCGCATCACTATTAGCAATATTTTCCAAAGCCATACTGCCCGCCCAGCCAATAATATCTGCGTAGTCGGACTTATACCCTCCGTAAGTATGGTGATAGCCATCAGTCAGCCGTTTCACGAAATCATCAATTAGCAGCTCAGTTACATTAAACATCTTCAGTTCCTTTACCCAAACTGAGTCTTGAATTTACCGTTGGACTTTTTTACCTGCTACTACCGTTTGATGTTGATTTTGACCAACCTACCTATCTGGATTCAATAGGTCTGTACAGACTTGTCCACCAATATGAGTTATTATTGCTCAAATTACGGAAATAAACATCCGGGATACAACCCCACTTTCAGGAAAGTTTAACATCCATTTACCATACTCTGACCATCTATCCAACAAGTTCGCGATCGCCCCTGCGATTAGCAGTAAGGCGTAACATCTTCCCCGCATACATCTGCCAAAAACGACAGCGCCCGGAAACGCAACCATACCAATTCGTCATAAACCGGATTGAGTTTGCAAAGAGGTGGTATGTGGAAAAGCTGATGACCCCATAGGTAAATGTCTCTCTCAAAGGGACATTGAGCTGGAATGAACTCGCACAGTCGTCGAGCCATTTGGGGGTCACGCACCTCAATCCCATCCAGCCATTGACGCAACGGGTGCAGGAGTTTATCTTTAAGACTTGGGTGCAAGCGATCGCTTTCTGAGAAAATAGTTGTAGTAATTTCCATGACTAACTTTAGAAATTGTTCTCAATCAAGGCTATTTCAACCTGTCTCAATCATCAGCTAAATTCACCGTTGTCTCTGTGATGCAAATAAGTCCTCTCTGTGACTTTCACAGTAGTGGGAGGTGAGGTAAATCAGCTATTTTTGTGATTTTAAACAGGTTAAGAGTGTGAGGCAGATCGCGGAAGGTGCAGGATTGGAGAGCTTTAAGCTTTGACTTTTGAGATTGCTTCGTTCCTCACAATGTGCTTTACCCTACGGGTAGGCTAAGCCAAAACTGTACATGACTTTTGAACTTGGATTTTAAAGACATACTCAAAAGCTTTCTCCTTCTACTAATCGGGGCTTCTATAATATTTCATAGCTCATAAATTATAACTACCTTAGCATAAGCTTTATTTCCACTTAGCTAAGAATTGCAATTTAAGTAAATCCACCTAATTAAACATAAGATCGGGATGGCTAAAAAGCGTACTGTATAAACATTCTTCCTTCTCTCCTAGATAACTAAAATTTTCTTCCTTCTTCCTTCTTCCTTCTTCCTTCTTCCTTCTACTTATTACTCTGTCAACTTACCGCTCTCGGTTTCAGATGATGGCTAACCAACAACATCAATACGCCGATTTTTCTCAACAATACAATCCGGCAAATACTATTTTAGATAAACTCCCTGTCGAAGTCAAAAAATGGGCTGAAAGTTTGCCTTGGAACCAGCGGCGTTATGTTTTGTCCTTGTCTTATATACTTTGTGCATCTTCTCCTCAGATGCAAGCAGAGTTTTTGGATGATTACACAGCAGATGGCTTAGTTTCAAAAATGCTAGAAGATGTCGATACTCTCAGCAGAGTCAAGCAACATCTCATCGGTTTTCGCATTCAAACTGAACTGAATGAATCTGTACTTAGAGGCTATATTCGACAATTTTATATCCATTCCGCTCAAGATACACACCGACAACCAGATCAATACTTAGAATCAGCATTACGCTTAGTTTTGAGTACAGAAGAGCGCAATAATGTTTTCTCTTATATTTTAGGAATTGAGTTCATTAAAATTATGTTTAAAATGAGCTGGTTGCAGCAGGAAAGGTTGGCAAGGCTACAGAAAAACCAGGAAATTTTTATTAATAGTTACATCAAGCCGATTCAATACGCCCATAAACTCAACGCTCTAGTTGTACCTAAAGATGAAAAAATATTTTTTGCCCGCCGTACTTACTATATCAAAGTTCCTGAGATTAGCTATAAAAAGTTGATCGAGTTAGTCATGGCAACTTTTACTACAGATAAAGTTTGCAATTGTGGATTTGCTATTATGCGTCATATAAATTCTTTCCGCTTTGATTACGAATATATTTTTAATTCTGCACCCGACGATATCTTTCCCCCAGAATTTGAATCTATCCCTAATTAAATTAGAAGAAGGGACTAGGGGCTAGGGGCTAGGGACTAGGGGAAGAAGGGGCTAGGGGCTAGGGGCTAGGGACTAGGGAAAGAGGGGGAGAGGGGGAGCGGGGGAGCGGGGGAGATGGGGGATAT